>CALVAW010000019.1 GCA_944325655.1 Candidatus Gastranaerophilales bacterium | reverse complement strand
CTTAATTTCTACGAAGAACTCTATAAAAAAGCTAAACAAGATGATGCGGATATCGTAAAAGCTTGCATTAGAACATATTATGATGGCGGATTGAGCGTAAAAAGCAAGCTGAATGACGTTATTAATAAGACAAAAAATAATTTTACTTTTACTCATGAATGGACAAGTGCCATATATAGAAAATATTTAATTATAGAAAATAATATTGTTTTTTTATCTGATTATTCAATGTTTGAAGATATTGCTTTTTTAACTGATTTTTTGTTACATTCTAAAAAATTAAGTATATGCAATTGTGTTAATTATAATTATGTAAAAAGAAAAAACAGTCTCGACAGTAATAATTATGATTGTAATAAAGCGGCACGTTCGCTTGAGATATTAAACATTATTTTATTGAAATTGCAAGATGCCTATAATAAAAAAATAATTGCTAAAGAGGAATTTATTTGCGCTTATGTTGCAAAATTAAATTTGTTTGTGCATATATTTCTGCAGTGTTCAACAGAAGATGCGGGTTTATTATGTATTAACAATTTGTTAAATAAATATGAAGAATTTTCTTATAAAGATGAAATATACAAATATTTTGCCTATAATTATATTCTGGATGATGTAAAATTTAAAAACAGCTCGGAAATAGTTAAAAAATTGAAAAATTGTGATAAAGCTTCAAATACTAAAGAGCTATTATGCTTGTTGAGAAAAAAAATGCAAAATATTAAGGATTAAAATGGAAAAGTATATAATATTAAATAACGGAGTAAAAATACCCAGATTGGGTTTTGGCACTGATTATTTGACCGGAGAAGAATGCAAACAAAGCGTTATAAGTGCAATAGAAACAGGCTATAGATTAATAGATACCGCTTATGTATATAAAAATGAAAAAGAAATTAATAAAGCCGTGCATGATTGCATTTCCAGAGGCATCGTAAAGAGAGAAGACCTTTTTATTACAACAAAGACATCTTTTCATCTATCCGGCGAAAAAGAGACAAGAAGGTGTTTTGAAGAAAGTTTAAATAATTTGGGTTTGGATTATATTGACTTATATTTAATTCATCAGCCATATTGGGACAGATTGGATTGGAGAGAGCATACAATAAGTACCTATCGCGTTCTGGAAGATTTGTACAGTGAAGGAAAAGTTAAAGCGATAGGAGTTTGCAATTTCTATTATGTTGCATTTTTAAATAGTATTGCAAGAATAGCTCCTCAGATTAATCAAATTGAATGTCACCCGCAAAGACAATATAAAAAATTTATAGAGGATGCAAAAAAATATAATATTCAACCGATGGCGTGGGGAACATTAAATCAAGGATGTCTTTTTGAATCTGATATAATTAAAAATATTGCAAAAAAATATGATAAAACCGAAGCACAAGTTGCTATAAGGTGGAATTTGCAATATGGTTGCGGGATTGCTCTTGTCAGATCTGAAAAAAAAGAACGTATTGAAGAAAATTTTAACGTTTGGGATTTTGAATTATCTCAAGGTGATAAAAAAGAAATCGACAGATTAGACGGTACAGGCAGGGGCAGATGGGAAGATGAATGTGGCATGTCTACTTTGCCGATTGGAAATGCGCCTCAAGGTAAATTTTGGAAAAAAATGCATAGTTTTGTTACCGTTCCTGAAGTGAAAGTATTAACATGCAAGCTTTTTGGCTTTGTTCCGTTTTTAAAGAAAGTTAGAATAAATAACAGAATAACAAAAATATATTTATTTGGTATATTGGTTTTAAAAATTGATAAGAAATTATAAAAGGAGTTAAATGGTTAAGGTATCAGTAATAATTCCGGTAAAAAACGGTGAGAATTATATGCAACAAGCTATTGATTCGATTAAGAAACAGGACGTTTCATTTGAATTGATTATTGTTAACGATGGTTCAACTGACAAAACAGAGCAAATTGCAAGAGATAATAATTGTATTGTTGTAAATCACGAAAAATCAAAAGGTCAGGTTGTTGCAAAGAATACGGGGTTAAAAATCGCAAAAGGTGAGTATATTTTATTTTGCGACCATGACGATGTATTGACCGATAACGCTATAAGTACCATGCTTGATGAATTTGCTAAAGATAAAGACATAATGGTTGTTAGTACAAAAATAAAAGATTTTATTTCTCCCGATGCTAAAAATCAAAACCAAACAATAAAGGAAGAACCTTATTATGGCTGCTTAGCGGGTTCAATTTTATTTAAAAAGGAAGTTTTTGATAAAATAGGGTTGTTTGATAAGAATATTAAAGCCGGCGAAATTATCGCTCTTATGACAAAATTAGAACAATATAATATTAAAGTTAAAAAGATTGATTTTGTTTCAAGTCACAGAAGAATCCATGATACTAATTACGGTAAAACAAACAGAAAAAGTGAATTTAGGGATTATGCGGCGCTTTTGAGACAGAAATTAAAAAGATAAATTTAATAAAAGGAAAAATTAATGCAGGAATTAATTGAAAAATATAATATCGAAAAAACTTTCTATAAAAGATATTTTGAAGAAAATGCAAGACAAAGACTCGGCATGGAGATGTTGGCATTTTTATTGTTTAAAAAAGGAAAATTTATTAATCCCATGAAAAAAAATGAGATTTTAAAAGCATATATAAAAGAAGAAATTGAAAATTTTTATGACAAAGGCGAACTTAATATTCCTCAAATTGAATTTTGCATTACAACAAAATGTACTTTAAAATGCAAAGATTGTTGCGCTTTAATTCCAAAATTCAATAAATGCAAACATATTGATATGTCTTTTGAAGACTATAAATTATATCTTGATAAAATGTTGAAAAATGTTAATTCAATCAGGCATTTTGTTCTTTTGGGCGGAGAGACTCTTATTAATCCCGAGTTAACAAAGATGATAGAATACGCTTGCAGTTTGGAAAAAATTAATGTTGTTCAATTAATTACAAATGGGACTATGAAATTTTCAAATGATTTGATTGCGGCTTTAAGAAAGAACAACAAAAAAGTTTATGTATATATAAGCAATTATTCTATTAATGAGGATTTAAAACCTCTTTTAAAACATCAGGAAATTATTGGTACTTTGAAAGAAAATGATATTAAATATCAAATTGCGGATAATAAAGAATGGGTTAAGGAGAAGGAATTTTCTGACACTCCCGATGATATTTCAACAACTTCAAAGAAAATGTATGATTGTTTTAGAACTCAATGCAATCAGGTATTAAACGGACATATTGATATTTGCTCAAAGGCTGCAAGCGCAAGAGAATTGGGTTTGCTTGAAATAAAAGACAGTATTGATATAGTTAATTCTAAAAACCTTAAAAATGATTTGGTTGATTTTTATAAAAATAATTATATGGATGCGTGCAAAAGTTGTATTTTGAGTGATGAAAAAATAATGCCCGCAATTCAAGGAGAATAAAAATGAAAATATGTATAATAGGAACAGGATATGTTGGTTTGGTTGCAGGGGCTTGCCTTGCAGATATGGGGCATGAGGTTATATGTGTCGATAATAATCCTGAAAAAGTTTCAAGTTTAAAAAAAGGCATTATCCCGATTTATGAACCCGGGCTCGAAGAGCTTATTAAAAATAATGTAGAAGATAACAGGTTGTTTTTTACTGATGATATCAAATTGGCACTACAGAGCTCTAAGGTTTGTTTTATCGCAGTCGGAACTCCCCAGGGTGAGGATGGAAGCTGTGATTTAAAATATGTTTTGGAAGTGGCTAAATCTATAGGTGAAAATATCAATGACTATAAGGTTATAGTCGACAAGTCAACAGTGCCTGTCGGAACGGCTGAAAAGGTTAAGGATGTTATAAAATCTCAAACGAATATTGAATTTGATGTTGTTTCCAATCCTGAATTTTTAAAACAGGGTGCTGCTGTAGAGGATTTTATGAAGCCTGATAGAATAATCATCGGAGCAGATTCTCAAAGAGCAATTAAAATAATGCAGGAGGTATACGAGTCGTTTTTGCGTACTTCAAACAGAATTATTATAATGGATGTAAAATCGGCAGAGATGACAAAGTATGCCGCTAATTCTTTTTTAGCTACAAAAATCTCCTTTATGAATGAAATAGCGAATTTATGCGAAAAAACAGGAGCAAATGCACATAATGTAAGACTCGGGATTTCAACCGACACCAGAATAGGTAATAAGTTTCTGTTTCCCGGAATAGGTTATGGCGGAAGTTGTTTTCCAAAAGACGTAAAAGCGCTAATAAATACGGGTAAAGAGTATGGATATGATATGAAAATAATTTCTTCGGTTGAAGAGATTAATAGAAAACAAAGAGTTTTATTTGTCGAAAAAATATTAAAAAAATTTGAAAATAACGTGAAAAATAAAACGTTTGCGCTTTGGGGGCTCGCTTTTAAACCAAAAACAAATGATATGCGAGAAGCTCCATCCATTGATGTAATTAATGCTCTTTTGAAAAGGGGTGCTTCTATTAAAGCATTTGACCCTAAGGCCATGGATAGTGCAAAATTGATTTTTAATGATAAAATAACATATTGTAAAGATGCTTACGAAGCGCTTGAAAATTCAGACGCTTTGATATTGTTAACGGAATGGAACGAATTTAGAAATCCTGATTTTTCAAGATTAAAATGTTTATTAAATAATCCGATAATTATTGATGCAAGAAATCAGTATAATAAAAAGGAGCTTATCGAACAGGGCATTGATTATACAGGAATTGGCATATAGCAGGAGAAAGAAGTGAAATTAAGTAAAACAACAGCTCAAAATTCATTTAAATACAGTTGGTTATTAGGCAGAATTTTTCCATATATAAGACCTTATCTTTTTAGAATAATATGCGGTTTTCTTGTAGCTATACCGTTAGGTTTGCTGGATGGTGTAACGGCATTTGCACTTAAACCTTTTATGGATTATGTTGTGGGAAAACAGGATTGGGTTTTTAATGTATTCGGACATCAATATGGTATATCTTGGCAGATTTTTGCATTTTTAATACCTTTCGGTGTTATTGCGTTTGCTGTTTTTCAAGGTGTTTTAAGATATTTGAATGATTATATTTCAGCTTGGACAAGTCAGAAAATCACGAATGATGTAAAAATGGCTTTGTTTCACAGATTAGTGTATATGCATCCTCAATTTTTTGATGAAAATCCTTCAGGAATTATCATATCAAGATATATGAGCGATCCTAAAACGGCTTCGGAAGGTATAGTTGAAAAAATTAAATCTATGACGACCAGTCTTTTTGGAGCTGCAGGATTGATTTGTGTTATGCTGTACAGTTCCTGGAAGCTGGCGTTTATAGGTGTTTTAGTTCTTTGTATTGCTTTTATTCCGGTCGCGTTAATAAGAAAAAGAATAAAAGCAACATCAAATAAAAATATGGTTATCGGCGGCAATATAACAACCAATATAAACGAGACATATTCAGGCAACAAAGTAATGGCTGCTTATGAATTGCAAGAAAGGCAAGAGCAATATTTCAAGGAGCAAATTCATCAATCTTTTAATGTAAATATATCATTAACTAAGCGTGCCGCTTGGATGTCGCCTATGATGTATTTAATTGCATCATGCGGAATTGCAATTGTTTTAGGTTACGGAACGCATTTAATTACATCAGGACAGATGACTGCCGGATCTTTTGCTTCATTTGTAACATCGCTTTTGTTATTATATAAACCGGTTAAAACTCTCGGAAATACTATGACGAGCATACAAAATATTTTTGTTGCGATGGGAAGAGTATTTGAATTATTCGATTTGGAATCCGAAATTAAAGAAAAAGAAAATCCAATAAAACTGGAAGGTTTGAAAGATAAAATACAATTTGAAAATGTATGTTTTGAATATATTGAAAATCGCCCCGTATTAAAAAACATAAATTTATCAGTTAATAAAAATGAAACTCTTGCTATAGTCGGAAATTCAGGAGGCGGTAAATCAACTATAGTTAATTTACTTCCAAGATTTTACGATATCAAATCAGGTTCAATCAAATTTGATGGCGTGGATATACGTGAATTTTCGATTAAATCTTTAAGACACAATATAGCAATGGTTTTTCAGGATAATTTTTTATATACGGGTACAATCAGAGAAAATATCTTAATGGGTAAAATTGATGCAACAGAAGATGAGTTGATGCAAGCTGTTGAGGCTGCTCATTTGCAAGAGTTGATAAATGAATTGCCTGAGGGTTTGGATACTATGCTTGGTGAAAGAGGTTTGACTCTTTCGGGCGGTCAAAGACAGAGGGTAGCTATAGCAAGAGCTATGATAAAAAATGCTCCGATTGTTATATTGGATGAAGCAACATCCGCGCTTGATAACAAATCGGAAGCAATTGTTCAAAAGGCTTTGGATAATTTAATAAAAAATAAAACAGTATTTGTTATAGCGCACAGACTATCCACAATTAAAAACGCAGACAGAATTGCCGTTATAAATGAAGGTGAACTGGTAGAACTCGGCGTTCATGATGATTTAATGAAAATAGAAAACGGACATTATAAGTCATTATATGAAATGCAGTTTAAAAAACAGGCTGCTGCTAATGTGTGATTTATTCTCCCAGTATATATATTACTAGATTATTTCTATTTGCCCAATCAAGCAGCTCCTGTGGTATTTCTTCTATGGAGTTGACTTTTGCAACAAATGCATTAATCTTTGGATTGTATACGTTGATTTCATTATTTCCATAAGGTCCTGAACTATCAATCAATAAATTATCATTTGCTTTTTTGATTGCTTTTTTAACTTCGCTTCCTTTGATTTTTTTATCTCCAAAAGTATAAATTGCATTATCGTCAATTTGATTGTATTGTGAATATTTTGAAAGTTGTTTATATAATTCAGCATATTCCGCATCGCTTAATTCGAGCGTTTCTTTAATAGTTTGCGGAATAAAGTTTCTGGAGTCGTTTTTGCTGTTTGTGTAAGCGTATGTGAAGTTGGCAAGTCTTTTTTTGCCTCCTGATGATTGATTATAGTTTATTGCGTCTGAAATATTGTAGCTTTCTGCTTCAACAGCTATTCCAAAATGTCTGTTATAGAATGTTTCTTTAGCGTAGGGAGATATATAAGATGTGCATAGATAACCTTCTTGTGATACGTCTTGAAGATATAATAATGTATTCATTCCGTTTATCATTGCGGTTGAATTTTCATTTATCATATGTACAAGTAATCTTACATCACCTTTTTTTGTTCCGGGTGCAAATCCGTATGTTTCGTATAAATCCTCGTCATCTGATATTTTTGTGAAGTCTACTACTCTATACATTCTGCCGTTATATTCTTGCCATATTGCGCTTCCCTTTTCGGTTTCGCTTTGATCTTTGATAATTCTGGTTGTAAATACCATTTGTCCTTTTTCTTGTGTTTTTTGAATTTCTGATGTGATGCTTAAAAGACTGGATTCGGATAAGCTATCCAAAAAGCTCTTTCGTCCTCCTTTTTCAATACTTAGTATGTCGGATTGTGACATTATTTGCGCTATTTTATAGTCACCATCTCTTCTGAAAATTGCTGAAATTTTTTCTGCATTTTTTTCTTGTTGATTGTATTCTTGTAACCAATGATGATTTTTGATAAGTTCATATATTCTGTCTTTTAGAGTTTGCGGCAGTGCTGCGGATTTATCCAGTATGTCTTTTGCGTAACGTGCTGAAATGTCTTGATGGGCGATATCTTTGATACCTTCAAATTTACCTATATCATGAAACATCGCAACAAGCTTAAGACAAGTTTTATCCATATCGGATAAAGCATCATAATTCGGGTTTTTAATGCATTCCGATAAAACATTTAATATATGTACGTCAACGCTGTATTGATGTCCCAAATGTTGTTGTTTTCCGATTATATTAATAAATTCAGGAAAACCTTCAATAAGTGAATTTAGAGCTTTATCAATTTGCGCGTCTCCCGTATTTATTTTATTTTGGAGTATAAATTTATAAACTATTTGAGTTATTGGACTTTGATTTTGAATGTTTTGCAGTTGTGAAATATTTATAATTCCATTGTATCCGGTAATATTTCCGTTTTTATCTTTTATTACCTCAATCCCTAATTTATTGAATAAAGTAGTTTGTTCTTGTTCGCTTAAACTTTTTGTTGTTTCGCTTAAATCTTTTAAAAAGTCTTCTCTTGAATATTCAAGCGGTAGGCCTTGTCTGCCGTAGGCTGTAAAATCAAACGTTTTTAGTGCATTTTGAATGTCGGTATTATTGTTTGCAAAAAATCCCTGAAATGCTTTTTTATAGCTTTCATCAGATACTTTTGTCGGAGTTGTTAAATGATTGATTTTATTTTTCAGAGTTTCGACATTTATGTCTAATGTTTTATTTATGGTCTCAATCTCTTCGGGAGTTAAATTTTCCAATATTTTAACGGCATTAACCTTTTGCGTCAAACTGTATGCGGAGCTGTTATTTGATAAAATAGCAGCATGTATAACGGCATTTTTATTTATGCCGCTATTAATTAAAGATAGTGTTCCTTGGAATTGAGCATCGCTTAATTTTGCAATTTCTACCAAATATGAATCGGCTATACCCGCTTTTTTTGCTTCTATAGCTTTATCAATTTGTGCTGTTTCGAGATTTTTAACTAAATTTACTATAATTGAACCCTGAAACAATCGTGAACCATTTTGAGTTTTTAAGTTTGCGAGTTTTAGTGCACTTTGAAAACTTTCTTCAGATCCGTTAATCAATATTGTTGCATAATATGGTGTAAATAAATGATAGCCTTGACTATCTTTGTATTCGGATAATGTTTTTGCAGCAGCAATATTTTTGTCGTTTAATTCAGTATTTGTTAACAGGAATTTTATTTCATCATTGCTAAATATCGGTGTTCCGTTTTCATCTTTTAGCGTTATAATTTTTTCAATGCCTTCCAGCTTTTTGGGCGGTAAAGTTGCAAGCTCTTTCATTGTATCAAAATTTAAAATAAGATTTTGATTATCATCTTTTAATTCAAATAATTTTATAAGATTGTTAAAATAGTCGTCACTGAGTTCAACGTCTTGTGTAAAAAAGAATATATGGTTTCCATCCAGAATTAAATTTCCGTTGGTATCTTTTAATTCTGCAAGTTTTAATATGTTTTTGCAGGTATTTTCTCCGTATTCAATATATGATGAAATGTTTGCCGTTGTTGTTAAATGCAGTTTTAAAATTTTAATTGCATCTTCGCGCTGTGCTTCCGGGATTTTTGCAAGTTTATATATTAAATACGGATTAGTAATTAAAACAGACCCGTCATCATATTTTTCTTTGGCGAGTTCAAGTGCAATTTGTTGTGTTTCTTTGCTTTCCGATATCAAATTTATTAGAGTATTTCCTGAGGATAGAACAGATATTTGGTTTGATTGCAATGTTCTTGCCAGCTTTATAATATTGTTAGTCGTTTTTTTGTCTGCTTGTGTAAGTTTTGTGATTACATTGCCTGTGAGTAATATTCCGCCTTGTTTATTTTTTAATTTTGATAATTTTAAAGCTTTTTTAAAAGCGCTTTCGCCGTAATCACATAGTTTTACAATGTCGGAACTACTGAAAACCCCTTTTTCTTCAGCGTCTCTAAGTTGTGCAAGTTTGATTGCAAGTTCTACAACTTTGTTGTTTTGTTTGCTTAATATTGCTTGCGTTTTTTCATCAAACAGTATTTTTCCTGTTTCGTCTGTTAATTTTTCTAAATCATATTTGGTATTATTTCCCGGGTTAGTTTCTGTTTTTGTTTTTGTAGCGGCACCAGATGCTTCGGTTTCAATTTTTTTAGATTCTTCTAATTGAAGGTCGTCTGCAATTTTGTCGTTTTTTGCATCTGCGCTTTTAATAGTTTCTGCTTCTTCTTGAGAAATTAATTGTTGCGCTTGAGTATTAATATCATCAATAAATTTGCTAAAACTTGCATCATCAAATTTTATTCCTTTGTTTTCAAGATAGGTTCTGGCTCCTTCTATATCACCTTCTGCAATTTTTGTTTGAGCATCAAATATTATTTTTTGTTGATAACTTTCTAATTTGCCCGCCGATAAACCGCCAAATATTCCGATAAGCTGGTTTTGACCTTCGCTCAAAAATCTTTCCAAATTCCAATATTCACTGTTATCAATAAATTTTCCTGTTGCAATAAGCGACTGTCCTTGTGTAATAGTATAATCTGCCCCTAGGGATAATGTTGTATCAACTACAGTTTCTGCTGTTTGACCCATTATTTTTGCTAAAAATTTATTTGATATTTGTTGTTGAACGCTTGTATTCAGTGAATTTGTAAATTTGCCTATTAGTTTTCCTGATTTATATGTAGCTAATTCTACTCCTGTTTCAAGTAAATTATTGCTTAATTTATTTAGTGCTTCTCTTTCTGAGGCTTCCATATTATCAAATGCTTTTATTCCTTCACTTGAAAGTGCGTTTAACAGGTCTTTTCCGTTTGAACTTGTTGCTGTATCCGTTGCATCTAAAGCATTGTCTATAAACATACCTGTTCTAAGAACAATGTTTCCGGCTTTTGCTATACTTAGTCCTACCCCTGCTGCCGGCGGATAAATCATTATTGCATACCCTGCTACAGTCATTATTATCCCTGCTGTAGAGATTATTGACGATAATTTTTCCGTAAAACTTTCTTGGTCTTCTTTGTAGCATTGTGCTAATTCATTTAAAAACGTGTCTTTTCCGCAGGTTTCGAGTTGAGATAAACCGAGAGCGTTTGCAAAATCATCAAAACTTGAATTTGTTTCAGCTTCAAATTTTTTAAGGTAGTCTTCGTCATAATATGATGCAGTAATTATTGCATTATATGCGTTTGAGAGTTTTGTGTAGTTATCAATTTTTTCGGTAGAAAATTCTGTGCCTAAATAGTATTGATAAGCTTCTTCAAATGTCATGTTGCTTTCGCCGTTCAATGCTGCTTCAAGGCCTTTTATGATTTCTTCTTGTTTAGATAATGCAAGTTCTATGTCTTTATCTGTAATACCGAGACCGGACAATTCTTTTAAAAAATTATATGCGTCTGAAATATTGCCTTCATTTGCTTCTTGATTTAAAAATAATTCTTTTGCAGCTTCTAAATTTGTTTTTAGAGTTTCTAAGCTGTATTGTTTATATTCTTCTTCCGTTTCAAAACCGACAGGTTGTTTAATTACATAATTTACATATTCTTGCACTGTTATGGTTGAACCGTCATCAAGAGGTATTGTTGCGTCGGATTTGATTGAGCCCAGCTTTTCTATATTAAATTTCAAGTAATTTTCATTTTCTATCAGTGTGTCGTCTTCATCCGATATGGTTTTTGTTGTCGTGCTGCCATTATTCAGTACTGCGTCTTTGCCTGCTCCTAAATCCAGCTCTTCTATGGTTGATTCATTAATAATAACTTTATCATCACCCCTGCCGGTAGTGATTTTTTCAGCATCGACACCGTCTATCATGACGGTATCTTCACCGTAATCAAATAAACCCCATAAAAATTCCGAACTTGTATTTAATAAATCAAGGTCTGAATTTTTTATGTTTATAAAGTCATTTCCGCTTCCTGTTTGTATTTCTTTTATGATTTGTGAGTTTTGAATGTCAATTGTATCATTTCCGGAGCCGCTTGATATTTTTTCTACTATTGAATTATAAATACTGATTTCATCATTTCCGCTTCCGGTGTTTATTTCGTTGATATTTGAATCGTATATGTTTATTTTTGCGTCTTTGTTGTTGCTTTTTACGGTTGCATCATCCGCATTGAATATTAATAATTCACCTGTTTCTTTGTTTTCAAAGACTTTTGTATCTTTTATTTCTTCAAGTTTTATTTCGGTTCCGTTTGATGTTTTGTATGTATATGAATTTAAATCATTCCATAAAAATTTGTCTCTTTCGGCACTTATTTCCTCATACATGGATTCATCCAAGTTATATTCATCAAAAATATTTGTGCTTTCGTTTGTGTTGAAAGAACAATTCTGATTGCTTGAACTTTGGTTTGCATTATAAAAATTTTTATTATTTTTTATTCGTTCAAATGACATTTTTCACCATAAAATACACACATATTTAGTTACGTTTTTTTGTTTGAATTCTTTAGTTTTTTTATTTTTTTTATTATATTTTTTTACAATTCTTAATTTTTGTAATATACTAATTTGAACTGGAGAATATATGTATGCAAATTCTTGTTACAGGCGGGGCGGGGTTTATCGGCTCAAATTTTATAAAGTTTATTTTAAAAAAATATCCGAATTATAAAATAATTAATTTAGATGCGCTTACTTACTGCGGTAATCTTAAAAATTTAAGTGAAGTGGAGAACAATTCAAATTATGAATTTGTTTATGGTGATATTTGTGATAAAAAACTAGTAAATGCGCTGGTCAAAAAAGTTGATTGTGTTGTGAATTTTGCTGCACATAGCCATGTGGATAATTCCATAAAATCTCCGGAACCTTTTATTAAAACAAATATAGAAGGCGTTTTTAATTTGCTCGAAGCGTCCAAGGAGCATAATATTGAAAAATTTTTGCAAATATCAACCGATGAAGTATATGGTTCAATTGAAAAAGGCAGTTTTGATGAAAATTCTCCTCTAAATCCAAGCAGCCCGTATTCTGCTTCAAAGGCCGGTGCGGACATGTTGGTTTTGTCATATTTTAAAACTTTTAATTTAAGAACATTAATAACAAGATGTTCTAATAATTACGGTCCGAATCAATATCCTGAAAAATTAATACCGTTATGTATTTTGAATATACTAAAAAATAAAAATGTCACATTGTACGGAAACGGTTTAAATATAAGGAATTGGATATATGTTGACGATCATGTAAATGCTCTGGATAAAGTATTACATAAAGGTAAAATCGGAGAGATATATAATATTGCTTCCGATAACTATAAAACTAATCTTGAAGTTATTTATTTAATTTTGGATTATATGAAAAAGGATAAAAATTTTATAGAATTTATCAAAGACAGACCGGGTCATGATATGCGCTATAGCGTAACTTGTGATAAAATTAAAAAGCTTGATTGGCAGCCTGAAATCACATTTGAAAAAGGTATAAAATCGACTGTTGAGTGGTATTTAAGAAATTTTGATAATATAACAGATTGTAAAACATGCTGATTACTTGCTGTATAATTAATTTTAGGTTTTTATTTTAAGGGTTTATTTAATGCAAAAGAAGAAAAAGACAATACTTGTTTCGGGAGGAAGCGGCTTTATCGGTTCTAATTTATGCAGGAAATTGCTTCTTGATCAAAATAATAATGTAATTTGCATTGATAATAATTCTACAGGTTCTTTGACTAATTTAGAAGGCATTATTGAAAAACCTAATTTTAAGTTTATTGAACATGATATTGTGGAACCTTTAGAAATTGAAGACAAGATTGATGAAATTTATAATTTAGCTTGCCCTGCTTCTCCCAGTGCGTATCAGGGAAAAAATGCTATACATACAACAAAAACTTGTATATATGGGGCTGTGAATATGCTTGAGTTAGCAAAGAAGAATAATGCAAAAATACTGCAAAGTTCAACTTCGGAAGTGTATGGCAATCCTCTTGAACATCCTCAAAATGAAAAATATTTCGGAAACGTTAATCCGTGCGGAAAGAGAGCTTGTTATGACGAGGGTAAAAGATGTGCGGAAAGTTTGTTTTTTGATTACAACAGAATATATAGAGTTAAAATTAAAGTTGTGCGAATTTTTAATACATACGGCCCATACATGGATATAAATGACGGCAGAGTTGTTTCAAATTTTATTTGTCAGGCACTAAAGGGTGAAGATATTACAATATATGGAAATGGCAGCCAGACTCGCAGTTTTTGTTATATAGATGATTTAATCGAAGGATTAATAAGGGTTATGGATACTGTCGATGATTTTATAGGGCCGATTAATTTAGGTAATCCTCATGAATATTCCATCATAAGTTTTGCAAATATAATAAAAAATAAAATTAACAATAAAATAAATATTTCATATAAACCGCTTCCGAATGATGATCCTATAAAAAGAAAACCTGATGTAAGTTTAGCCAGAAAAGTTTTGCATTGGGAAGCTGAAGTATCTTTGCAAGAAGGGCTGGATAAAACAATAAAATATTTTTCTAATATTTTATAATTTAAAATCTTTTGCCTTGGTAGCTGTCTATAACTACTCTACAAGTGTATTCCCCGCCTTTGCAGCCTTCTTGAGACATAAATTCGGTTGCTTCCGGAACTTGTCCAAGGTAGAATTTTTTCGCAAGATTTGTGTTTGGAAGATTGTCGTTAAAAGGTATGCTAAATGTTATATCAGGACTTATTGTTCCACCCCAAGCGCCTTGTATTGCTTCAAAAAAGCTCATGGATTTTGAAAATCTGTTGTCTACGATCGAACCGTTCATTTCCGCAGCAGGATAACCTATTTTTGCGGTTAAATATATGTTTGAATATATTGGATAACCCATGGGAATTGCTTCTCCTCTTGTTGTTATTGCAAAAGGAACTATGTCGGGATAAACTTTATCCGAAGGGGTCTTATCCACTCTGTTGGGGCCTTCTTTACCGTTTATATCCACATAAACAATGAAGTAATCAAGCGTTTCTCCTGATTCAAAAGTATATGTTTTTAAAGGTGAAATATAAAATCTGAAAGAGTTTGATGCTATAAACCTGATTGTATCTTCATTAAGATTGGTTGCATCATCATTTATGTCTTTTGATGTGTCATCTTTATTTTCACCACAGGTTGCGCCTTTTGGAACGTTTATAAATTCTGCCAATCTTCTGCATAAGTCATAGGGATTGTCAGGAAAAGGTCTTGGTCCTTTGACACATTCCGGGTCTTCACTGTTTGGATCGGGGCAATACATATCTGCTAAAATATTATAAGAAGCCTTTTTTAATGCCGAATAAACATTATAATACGGTGCCCCGTATTGATTCATTCTGTTTTGGAGAATTATAAGTTCAAAGACTATGATAATTCCTATTATTGTAAATACAATCATAATCTCCATTATTGTAAAGGCGTTTTTTTTATTATTCATTATAAACTCCAAAATTTATAAGTATAATATATCATATTGGTTTAATATTTGAAATATTATTTGTTTTAAATATCATTTAATTTTATTAAAGAATTTTACAAATATGTCGTAAACTATTATAATCAATACAGAAGGAATATTGGAATTGCGTAGAGCAGGATTTACCATAATTGAATTGGTTATCAGTATTACTGTAATGTTTATAGTAATCGTTTCTGCGTTTCCTATATTATTTAAAAAAGCAACAACCACTACTGAAGTTACGAAAAAAGACGGTGTTTTTGTTTGTTCTTGTTTGGATAGTGTTAATGGCGAGTGTACATTTGTTCCGGAAAATCAGTATACTCAAGAGTTTTATACTATTCAATTATTAGGAGGCGGCGCCGGAGGTGGTGTCGGAACAAATAAAAAAGGCGGAAGCGCGGGTGAAGGTAAGGTAATTTACTATCCTTCTTTGCCGGTTGACGGAAATACCGTATATAAAATCAAGCTCGGAGAAGGCGGAGAAGCTGGAAAAAATGGCGGTCAGACGACATTTTATAAAGTTACGAACGGAAATGTCGAAATTATTGATTTTGCCAGAGGCGGTATAACTACAAATGAAGATGCTGAAATTATTGACGGTATTTATGATATCACAGGTGAAACGTCGATTTATGGTGAAAACGGATGCGGAAGAGGCGGAGACGGTATGCAAGCCGGAACTATGGGTGAGGTTATAATACGATGGTAATAAAAAATAAAAAAGCCTTTACTCTTATAGAAGCAGTTATATCGATGATAATAATTATGATAGTTACTGCAACTTTAGTACCTGTGCTAACAAAAGTTAAACCGAGAATTGAAACCGTAACAAGACGCGGTCAATATGCTTGTTGGGTTGAAAACGGTCAATTAAAAGAACAATATATGGATGAAAGAACTGCAAGAAGACCTGCGCAAGTTGTAGAAAGTTGCAAATTGCACCTTGATCAAAGACCTGCAAGATACTATATTATTGCAAGCGGTGCAGGCACAAATAATGTACAAGGTCAAACAGTTACAAAATATACTACAGGTATTGCTTCCGATTTGGATATAGTAATCGGAACAATGAGCAATAATGGATCTACAGTAGTTAAAAGTGTTGATACCGGCGCTGATGAGGTTCGTGCCGGAGGGGGAGAATATAACTCAAATGCTATTGTTTCTTCTAATGTTAAATCATGCAAATTATTGAGTGCAGGACAAGTTTGTCCGAATACTTCTTTACAATATCAGGAAAGTTGCGAAGTAGTGGAACTATTGAATGATTCTGACGTTACTTCTTATAAGGATTACAGAATCAGAATAAACGGGTGTGATACGCAAAATGATGATGGTTATGTAAGCAGAGATAACCTAATTAATTTTAGTGATTTAGTGTATTCTTCTTCTCAGTTATATTTGCCCAATAATCCTACTGAGGCTCAAATAAGTTCTATGGCATCTTCAAATTCAAATTATTACTATTATCGAAATGTTGTTTTAAATTTAGAATTTAATGATTCTTCTTATCTTTCCACAATGCAAAATAATTCTAAGATGAGCAAAATTGTGGATTCTATTTCAATTCAAAGAAAAAGTTCTTTGACTGATTTAATTTCAAGTTTAAATGCTGGTGCACCAAATAAGAATGGAGCTGTGTTGATATTATGGTAAAAAAAGATTTAGTGAAAAAAAAGTTTGGTTTTTCAGTTGTTGAAACAATGATTATGATTGCGGTTTTAGCAATTGTAGTTGCGGCAACCACTCCTATTATCACAAGAAAATTGATTAATAATGCTGATATAGGTGCATCACTGGGCGGAGGAAGTCATGGAAGATATGAAGTATATATGAAAGAAGTTTTAACATTCGGATCAAACAGAACGCCTCAAAACATTGATGGTACAAAAACCGTAGGTGATTTTACAAAAGAAAAAAATCCTTCAAGTGTTCAAAATTCAATCATAATTTATGAAAGAAAAAATGCAGATTTTTATAAAAAAATGACCGGCAAAGAACCTGTTGAAGCTGCAGGTAAAACTTCCACTTTATATGAAGAAATTAAGGGTGTTACACCTATTTTAAATGAAGACGGTACAATTACTTCAGCTAAAAAAAATGTCGGAGGTAAAATAGAAACTTATGTAGCAGGCGGTAAATATATTTTTGAAGATGATACTTATCGTTATGTTGCAAATGGCGGTGAAATCTTAAATACAAGTAAAAATCGTATAATTGAAGGTAATTATACAACCAAATTTGATAAAAATAATCCTGATACAAATAATACGCTTTGGCTTTTAAGCCTTAAAAGCGAGGATTCTTCAGGCGGTGGCGTTGTGGGGTATGAAAAAGTTACCGATTCTTCTATAAAAGGCGAGCTTATAGTTTATGAAAAAAAAGATGATCAACAATATAAAAAGATTACAGGCTCGGCTCCTGCTTCCAGCGGGGAATATAAGTCAACTTTGTATGAAGAAATTGACGATGCTAAACCTATAAAGGATAAAGACGGCACAATAACGAAAGCAAAAATAAAAATTAACGGAAAAGAATATATAGTTAAAGAAGACAGTAAATATATATTTGAAAATCCTCAAACAACTTATGTAAAAGGTATTTTAAAAGTTGTAAACGGCGTAACAACTTTTGTTCCCGATAAAAAAGGTCAAACTATTGACAAGAATAAAAACAGAATAATCGAAGGTAATTTTACAGAAAGATATGATAAAAATAATCCCGATACAAATAATCCTTTGTGGCACATAAAAGCATCTTCCGGTAATTTTGACGGGGATGTTACAACGATTCCATGGGAGAAAGTTGTAAGCGGCTCAAAAGATATAGTAGATAGGCCCTTGGGACAAGATAGTGACGGAAATTACGTAGGAGAATTTACACCTCCTTCTACTGCCGTTAACACTGTATTACATGCAGTTGGCGGAGGCGGAGCAGGAGGCGGTCCTTCCGCAGGTACTTTAAATGCTTATGTTAACCCGCAGACTGCAAATTCATCTCAAATAGATATTATGAGAAAACAGTTAGCAAAAAGATTTAGAGAAGTTGCTAAGAAAAAAGGACTTAACGATTTAGCTTCACTTCCGGATAGTGCTATTGTTAAAACTACAAATAATGCAAATATCGGATATTCAAATTTACCTTCCGAATTGTTAAATGATAGCGCTTATATATTATTAAATACGGCTAACGGAACAATTACAGTTAAAGTAGATATAAGGCGCGGTTTGATATTTCCGCATGAATTATTAGATTATACAAAAATCTTGGGTGCTCAGACTCAATTACCTGAAATACACGATATGCCTAAATGGTTTGATTGGCAAAATATAACAGATGGTAAGTTTAGAGCCGGTGCTGTTGCATGCGGAGGTCCGGGAGGAAAAGCCGGTGATTTTATTTGGAATACAACCAAAGAAGCAGATAATTTTGATTGTATGAGAGATATGTACGGAAGATATGGTTCTGTTTGTTATTCAGATCATTGTAGTTATGTTTGCGGCAAAACTGCTGTCGGAAAATATTGTAATAAAATGAAAGATGGCAAGTGTATAGGCGGCTGGACCTATGTGTATGAAAATGATTACTGCAACGCTAGACCTTCTTGTTTTCAAAGAAATTGTACTTGTGCTAATACAACATACTATACTTGTCCTTCCCGTGAAACAGTGGGTAGTTGTCCAAATAATGCACCTGCTTGTCCGGATTATGACAGACAAAGAAATAACGCTATTTATACTCATATATATAAAGGCGGCTCAGGCGGCGCAGCACCTCCTTGTGTTTGGTTAGCTTCAATTATAAATAAACCTATACAAGTTTCTACATCATGCTTAGGAAGCGGTTATGGGGGCAGATCCGGTTCTAATGTTACGGTAACAAACAGATTAGGTGAAAACTATCCTGCTTCCGGAATTAACGGTGAAAACGGTACTACCTGTTCTGCAACAGTCAGAAACGTTACAAGTTATTCGGTGGGCGGCTCAGGCGGTTTAGCATGTATTCAAGATCAGGCATATTATGATAAAAATTACAGTAATGCAAATGCTAATCTTCCTGAGGTTTGTGCCAATACTCCAGGATGCTCTATGACAAATTCTTCTATTACTATGTTGTATGCTTTAGAAGGTACTTTTTTATGCCAGGCACTTCCTACATCTAATTGCGGAAAAAATGGAGCTTCAGGTACTGCAACTCCCGGTAATATAAATTCAAATATAGATATGTGTAAATTCTCTGACGGCTCTACTGTTAAATGTATGTCTGGTGGTACAGGTGTTCCAAATCCAAATTCTTTGGCAAGTTATGGCGTAGGTCAAGGTACAGGCAGTTATAATTATATTTATACTTGGACAATTCCTTATGCTACCAATTATTTAGGATATGGCGAAGCGGGAAGCGCCGGTGAATATGCTACAACTAAATTATCAAAAATAGAAGGCTCTTTATTTATAAAACTCGGCAAAGGTGGCGTATGGAAAGATGAAGGCTGGAAAACCGGTAAAAAAGGTCCAAACGGTACTGATACAGTTGTTCGTATGGGTCTAAACAGTATTACAGCTAAAAAAGTTCTTGTGGCTAAAGGCGGACAAGGCGGCAGAGGTAATTTACAAACAAACAGCTATGATCTTTGTTACGCAAATGACAGAGACAAAGCTTGTTCTGATAATAGCAACGTAGCTTGTTGCAGCGGCATACCAAAAACTTCTCAGGAAGTTTCTGCAACGAATGTTCGACACAGTATATTTGAAACTATTAAATCTTTTGTAGGAAACAGTAATATTATAGGTATTGGCCTTGGCAGAGGCGCTCAAGGTGCCGGTACTTCTTCGGGTGAATTTGAAATATACGGTTCACGTTTTGGTATTAATGCATCTGCAGATTCAAGTTTCAATTCTAAAGTCGCGGAAAGAATAATATATAAAAAATCTTCTGCATCTGCTACAACAGGTTCTGCAGAAGGTACTTCGCCAAGCAGTGTTTCTAAAGAAAAGTATAAAAATACTTATTTAAAACCTGCAAATGTCAATTTTAAAGGCGGCGATGGTGCAGTTATTATTACATGGTAAAAAGGATAAAATAATGAAAAAAATACATGCTTTTACTTTAGCTGAAATGTTAATTGTATTATCAATAATTGGAGTACTGGCAATTATAGTGCTTTCCACTTTGCAAAATTCAACTCCGGATAAAAATAAAGCATTGTTTAAGAAAGCGTACTCCATAACTGAAAGAACAGTTGCAGAACTTGTAAATGATGAAACATTATATCCTTATGACCCTGCAAGAATTGGTTTTTTAAATACGGACTCGGTGCAAGTGCCAGGGACAGCTGATGCTGCTGAAGGTGATACAAAATTATGCAAATTATTTACAAGTAAACTTAATATATTTGCTGAACCGGTTTATGAAGATAATAGTTGTAAATTTGAAACAACTGACGGAATTTATTGGATTATGCCGATTGGAACTGATGATTTTGCATCTAAAAAAGTTATAACAGTAGATGTTAACGGAAAAGAAAATGAACCTAACCTTTCTTCGGGAGATAAGCAGGATATATTTACGATAAATATATATTCTGACGGAAGAGTTAATGTGTCAGGTGATAAAGAAATTGAATATTTA
This sequence comes from Candidatus Gastranaerophilales bacterium, assembly GCA_944325655.1. Classification (GTDB taxonomy): domain Bacteria; phylum Cyanobacteriota; class Vampirovibrionia; order Gastranaerophilales; family Gastranaerophilaceae; genus RUG14156. Next base: position 13,171 of record CALVAW010000019.1, on the reverse strand, counting down.
AAATCGCATTCCGTAAAAAAATAGACTGTTTTATTTTTTAATTTGTTGCTGTGCATAAATCTTTATATGCACAGTATTTGCAGTTATTTTTATTGCCTGTTTTTTCAAATTTAAGCTGATTAATATTTTTATATGTTTCTTTAAAAATATTTAATACATCTTCTTTGATTTTTTCATCAAAAGGTATTTCGAAGCTTTTTTCCGGCTCATCAGGTAATATTATTTTTAATTTTGTTACTTTTTTATTTGTTTTCTTTTCATACATTTCTTTATATAAAATTAATTGAATTAAATAATCCTGTTTTTCGCCGTTAATTTTAACATCAGACGCTTTTTTATTATAACCTGTTTTATAGTCTGCTATTGTAAAGGTTTCATCATCATTTAATTCTATTCTGTCAATTATTCCCGTAATTTTTATTCCATTGATAATTTCTTTTAAAAAACACTCGCAATCTATGAGCCTGCTTATGGGGGTTGAAATAAATTGGGTATAAAAATTGTCAATATTTTTTTCTGCTCTTTCTTCTAAAAATTTTCTATTAAATTTATCCGAAATGATTAAATCATCGAACTTTTTTTTGAAACAGTCTTTTAAAAAGTCTTTATTGGGATAGCAGTTGTTTTCTTTTGCAAATTTAAAGGCTTTTTGTGCGGCATAATGCATTGCTGTTCCGTAATTTGCTTCATCTTTATAATCGGATTTTGTATCAAGTTTTAAAATGTATGAATATAAAAATTGCTTTGGACAATTTATATAAGTATTAATTGAAGTCGGCGAATAAGTTAAATCTTTTAAGATGTTTTTGATTAAATTTTTATATTCATTTTGATAGTTAAAATCCTTTTTTTCAAGTTCTTGCAACATATCAGACACGTACAGTTTATTATCAAATTCTTCAACTTTATATTCGGTTAGATTTAAATAAGGCTTGATTATTTCGGTTATTCCCCATCTTGAATTTTCCGAGCAAGAAAGATACAAGGAATGTTTTGCTCTGGTTATACCTACAAACATTAATTTTGTTTCATTTGAGATTTTTATTTTTTTTCTTTCTTCTTTGTCTTTGATTTCTTCTGTGGGAATTTTTAATTCATTAGACTTATTATTTGATTCCCATATACCTTTTTGTAAATTTGGCATAAAGACATATTCAAATTCTCTTCCTTTCGATGAATGATAAGTGGATAATTGAATAGCATTTAGTGCAATCGGTGGTTTTTCGGTTTTTATTGTTAAATCATTTTCTTTTGATAAATCAAGATAGTCTATAAAGCTTTCTATATCAAGTTGAAACCCGGTTTGAGAAAAATCATTTACGCATTGTAAAATTGCTTTAAGTCCTGCGATATTTTCCGTTCTGTTAATTTCGGAGTTTACAAAATAATTGTATATACCGGTTTTTTGTGCTGCTGAGAGAATTACTGTTCTAAGGCTTTCATTTTGAGATAATTTTTGCAGAGATTCAAATGTTTCTATGAAGCTTTTAATTTTGTTAAAATCTTCAAATTTGTTTTCCTTTAATCCATCTTTAAGATTTTCAATAAAAAGTTGGTCATTTTTTTTATGTCTCATACTCCATAATATAAAATAATCGTTTTGATTAAGTTTGAATGGTTCTTCTAAAAATAATTTAAAAGCGTTGTTTTCGTACAATGCAGGATTTGCAAGCAGTTTTAGATATGTGCATAACATAATTGATGATTTAATTTCGAAAATAGATTTACCTTCTTTAAGTTCAAAGGGTATGTTTTTTGCTTTTAGTTTTTCCGCATATATTTTAAGTTCATTATTGCTTTTTGAAAAAATTGCAATTTCATTTAGTTTTTTTTCTCCGTTTTCTTTAGGGCATTTGTCAGAATTTATTATTTTTTCAATTTGTTCTATTATTGCGTTTATTTCTCTTTCTGTTGTTGCGTATAAAGTGAACTTTGGCGGTTTGTTTTTAATATAAAGTTTTTCATTTTTAGCTTTGAGTTTTTTATTAATATTGAATTTTTTAAATTTAGGGTTATCTTCCAAACGCAATGCATCACTTTTAGAAATTTCATAACTGAAATTAAGTATTTGTTCGGTAGAACGTCTGTTTTCTTCCAGACATACTACGTCAAAATTTTCCATATAAGAATATTTTTCTATGAATTTTTCAATATTATCTATGTGTGCTCCTTGAAATGAATATATTGTTTGATCGTCGTCTCCTACTACGAATGCATTTTTCTTTTGCATATTATCAATCAGATGAAATATGATATTGTTTTGTATTTTGCTTGTATCTTGATATTCATCAACAAGTATTTGCGTGTAGTTTGATGCTACTTTTTTAACAAAAACTTCATCTTGTTCAAATTTATTTAAAACAATTGTCAGCATGTCTTCAAAATCAATTAAAGAACGTTCTTTTGTTTTAAGATTGTATAATTCGTAAAAATTCCATAAATATTCGGCTTTTTGTATTTTTTCTTTTGTAGAAGTTATTTCATTTTCTAAGGCTTTTGTTATTTTTTTATTGTTTAAAATGTTTTCTTCTTTTTCTTTTTGTTTTGCTTTTAATTTACCTCCCCATTCAGGATGGTTTTCCAGATTATTAAAGAAAGATTCTTTTTTTATCAGATTTTTTTTAATGTCTGCAATGCCGTTTATTAATTCTTTTATTTTTTTATAGGGATTGTTTTTTGAATTTCCATAAGTTGTTATACCCAGCTCATCAATACATTCTTTTGCAATTTTGTATTTTGTTGTTTCGGTTATTGTTTTTATATTGTTATCCGTAAAATTTGAAAAGTCATCTTTATTATCTTCAATAATATTGAGACATAAACTATGATATGTTGAAATATTAACTTTTTGAGCCGTTGTTTCATCTATAATTTTTGAAACTGCTTTTCTCATTTCGTTTGCGGCGGTGTCTGTGTATGTCAGGCATAAAATTTTTTCCGGTTCAACTCCTTCTTCTGTTAATGATTTAATTCTTCTTGAGATGCTGAATGTTTTTCCTGTGCCCGGACCTGCTAATGCTAATAATATTCCGTTTCTGAAATCTATGCATTTTTTTTGTTGTTCGTTTGGTTGTTTGTTTTCCATATTAAAATCAAGTTGTTGTTGCATTATTTTTCCTTAATATTGTAAGTACATCCTTGGTTATTTCGGGTCTTTTTTTGTAGTTGTAGTAATCAAATATTTTTTGAGCCTTTTTTCCGAGGGGCATATCTATGCCTTTTCTTATTTTCAGATAGGGGCTTTCTTTTGATTTAATTTTAGTTGTTTTAGAGTCAAAATAGTCTCTTGCAAGCCTTAAAGTTGATTTTTTTATGTTTAAAAGATTGGCAATTAAATTTAGAGCTTCATTTTGGTTTAAATTTGGATAAATATCATAATGATCAAAGCGTGACAAATAATATGCAAGAATTTGAGTTTTATATTGTTCTAAGTTGATTTCATTTGAAATAGGATTTTTGTCGTTATAATTTGACTTATCAATAACTTCTAATATTTCTCTTAAAGGCATGAGAATTTCATTATATTTGTTTTTTATGGCTATTTTTTGAATATTTTTTAGTTTTTTGTTCAGTTCTTTGAAATATAATAAATTTTTCATTGTATGTAAGCCTCGTTATATCGCCAATTTTAGCATAAAATTAAAATTGTTAAATATTAATAAAATAGTTCTCTTAATGACTTGCAAAAATTTATAGTTTTTACTATCATGATATTGTAAACAAATGTAAATTGTTTTTATGTGAATATCAAAAAAAAATGTTTAGTGTTGTTATAAGGATATCAGTTAAATAGAAAGTAAGGTGTTATAATGGTTAATCCTGTTAAAGCTTTTGGTGAAATGCCTACAAAGAAAAAAGTTGCTGTCGGTGTTGCTACAGCTGGCGTTGTTGCACTTGGCGTAGCGTCTTATCTTAAAGGAAAAAAGACAGATGCTTTTGTTAATTCTACAAAAGAAGGTGCAAAAAAATTAAATGTATTTAAGACAATGTGGGCAGGTTTAAAATCTATGGCTACAAGTGTTGTTGATTCTTTAAAGAAACTAGTAAAAAAATCTGATAAAGCTGATGAAAAGGCTGCTGAAACAACAGCAGAAGTTGTAGATAAAACAGTTAATACAGTAGCTTAAACAGAAAATAGTTATTTATATTAAGTATAGTATAGGAACATACCCGCGTTATTACTTTATACGCAGGTATGTTTTTTGTATTTTTTATAAAATTAAATTTGAATTATTATTTTAATAAAAATTTAAAAAAAATCATGACGGTAATTAGCGAACTTTTTTATTTAAAAATATAGCTATGTTAAGCTTTTATTATAAATTATTCTAAATGTTATATAACGTATATTAACCATATTTTATGCTAAAGTATTTCTATTAGGATTTAGTAGAATATGGCAGATTTTTTTGAATTTAAGTATAAAAATAAATTCTATAAAATTCGAAAAGAAGCGGTTTTTGCACTTTTTTCGGCACTTGAAGGCAAGAGAATTTGTATTAAAAATAATTATGAAATTATAAAGTTGTTTAAAAAATATCATTTGAACGATAAATTGTTTTTAATAAAAATATCAAAATTATAATATGAATTAAGTTGATGGATGAATTGTTTTTTTATTTATTTTAATTCATTCTCAAAAAGAGTGTAACCATGCTATTTAAGCGAAATAATATTTTAAAATATATTAATTATTCTTCTGTTCAAGAAAAATTACCTTTGAGTGAAAGAATTTTTACTTTAATTAATTTACCGGTTAAAAGAAATGGTGAAATTATATATTTAATGTCGCGTGAATTTCGTTATTTTGATAACTTGGCTTTAAATTATGCACTAAAAAAATCAAAGAGCCTGAATTTACCAATAAGAGTTATTTATAAAATTCCAAAATTGCAAACTGATTTAAAAAGAAGATTTTTTGAAAGAAATTTTTTAAAATTAAAAAAAATATTTTTGTCAAAAAACATACCTTTTGTTGTGTTGAAAGATTTATCAGAATTTAAAATTTCTCTTTTATTGCTTGATTTTAATCCTCTTGAAAATATGTCTTATTTAAGTTTAGGGTGTAGGGTTGAAGAAATTGACGGTCACAATATTATTCCTGCAAGATATATTTCAAATAAACAAGAATATAGCGCTATGCCTTTTAGGATAAAGGTGTATAAGAATATAGGATATTTTTTAAGAAAATTACCTGATGCAAAATTATTTAATAATGAAGCGTTTATTGTCTTAAGGAATTTTATTGAAAATAACCTTGATTTATACCAAGAGTATAAAAATGACCCGACAAAAAAAGTGACTTCAAATTTATCTCCATATATAAATCTCGGGTTTATTTCTTCTTATAGAATTGCTTTGGAGATAATTAAATCAAATTCTTCATCTGTTAATAAAGAAGCATTTTTAGAAGAACTTATTGTAAGAAAAGAATTGGCGGATAATTTTTGTTTGCATTGTCATGAATTTAAGTCTTTAGAATGTATTCCTTCTTGGGCTAAAATTTCAATCGAACGACATAAAAGCGATTTTAGAAAAAAAATATATACTCTAAGTCAATTTGAGAATGCTAAGACAGATGAAAATTTATGGAATTCTTGTCAAAAACAACTTTTGAGTGAAGGAAAAATAGAGGGATATTTAAGAATGTATTGGGCAAAAATGCTTCTAAATTGGACGGTTTCTGTTGACGAAGCATTAAAAATTGCAATCTTTTTAAACGATAAATATGCTCTTGATGCTCCTTCGGCAAATGGTTATGTGTCTATTTTATGGTCGCTTGCAGGTTTGCATGATAGAGCATTTGCCGATAGAGATATATATGGAAAAATTCGCCTCATGACCTTTAATGGCATAAAATCTAAATATAATATTGCGGAGTATATTGAAAAATATAAAACATAAAAAAAGGGAGGTTATCAAAACCCCCATTTCCCCATTAAAAAATTCTTTAATTAATAAACCTTTGTTTTCTTGTTATTAACATTTTAAACTAAACTACTACATGATTGCAAATTAACTATCTTTATAAATATTTTACACATGTAGTATTTGCTTTTCATCATACAAGCAGTGGATTTTAAGGATTTAAAAAAAGTTTACAATTTAGTTTGTTATGTTTAGTTTTACATATTTTTGTTTTTTATTAAGAGTTATCCATGACTGATTTTAATTCAATTAATAATTTAAATTTTTATATTAATTCAAGGAATATACCCCTAGCTCCTTTAAAAGGCACAGAGGAGGGTATTAAAAATCAAGAAAATAATATGAGCAATACTCGTTCAAATGCGTCCTATTATTCTGTTTATCCGCCTTTGCTCTATACTTTTCAAAATGCAAGAATGGATAACGAAATTATGCTTAAATATTTGTTAAATTTACTTTCTTTACCTTCAACAATAGATAAATTTATAAAAGAAACTTTATCAAAAAATAAAGATGGTAAAGATAATGGTTTAGCTAAATTGCTTACTGAAAATTTATTAAATACAAAAGCTTTAGCCGAGTATTTATCTAAAAATTCTAAAATTGCTATAGAAAAAAATTTAAGAATGATATCCGATTCTCTTAAATCCGGGATTGATGACAATTTTCAATTAAGAGAAGTTTTGTCTGTTTTAAGTGCCATACATGCTCAAAGCTCATCAAATTCTAATATTTTAAAGGAGTTTTTGCTTTTGTATATTCCGATAAACGGTCAAATTTTCGATAGAGAAACTGAATATAGCCCTGACAGTGAAGAAGAAAAGAGTGAAATAAGCAATTCTTGTCTTTCTATAATGCTTGAGACAATCAATTTTTCTAACATTTTATGTGTATTGAATATTTTTGATAATAATGTATGCCTTACAATGTATGCTGTTGAGAGTTTTCCTTTTGCTAAATTTAAAAATATTATTTTAAATTTTGCAAAAGATGTAAATATAGATATTATTATAGATTTTAAAATAAAAAAAATGCAGAAAAACGACACTAAAAAGCTTCAAAATTTTAAAATAGTTTCAAAATCATTGGTTATGCTAAATGTATTAGTTTTATCTCATTTAATTGTCAAAACGATAATTAAAATTGATAATGATTTTATTTAATTTTTTTCAAACTTGATAAGAAATTATTATGCTCAACATCCCCTTCAACTTGTGTTAAAAACACTTGAGTTTTTTCATTAGGAACATTTATTTCAGGAAGTTCTTCCAGCTCTGACTGATAATAATTTGCATCATTTCTGCTGTTTAGCTGCACTTTGTTTGCCAATGCACTTAAAGACATATTTCTTAAAAAACTAAACATTGTTTTTTTATCTGAAGAAAATCTTGTATAAATTCTTAAAGAGGTATCATGTAATTCCATGTCAAACCTACCTCTAATTAGCGCACTAAGTGTATTTGAATATGATTTAATATTGATTTTATTTACAACATTGTCTCTAATAGTAAGCTCTCCTGTAATTTTTTCAAATTTTCCTTCGGGAATATTAACTATATCCATTATTGCTCCCGGGCTAAGCATCGCAACAGGATTTCTAAATACGGATGCAATTTTTAAAACATATTCAACGAGTCCTATTTTTCCTATGGTTCCGTCTTTAATTATAAAGTTCATATTACCGTTTAATTTAAGCGATCTATCGCCATATAGTTCAATAATTCCAGATGCATGACCTGATATTTCTTTTTCCAGATTGAATAAAACTTTTGCCATTAAGTCTGAATTTATATCCTTTGCACCAAGCTTTACATAGTATTTAAGATTTTTTAAATCGCAATTGACAAATAAAGAAGAAATACCTTCTGCTATATCAAACCTGTTTGATACTATTTTTAAAATTCCGTTTTCATCCAGTGTTAATTTTGCTTTTATGTTGCCAAAAGTTATTTCTTTATAATTTCCTTTATGAAGTGCAAAATCTCCGTCTTCAATTCTTATGAAGCTTGTATCAAACATATAATTATCATTTGCTAAATCATCTTCTGTTTCTATTTTAGAAACATCATTGGTTATATTTTTGTTTTGATTGTTGACTGTGCTTAAAAATCTTTCTATATCTATATTATCTATATCCAGAGATAAATTTTTTATTACAAATGGTGGCAGAAGCTCGTTTTTAATTTTGCCGCTGAATATATATTTTGCCCTTTTAAATCTTCCTTGTGCATTTATATTTATTAAATTTGAATTTGTTTCTAATTTTGCATTTTTTATGAATAATCTTTGAGACGGAATTAAAGTTTTGTTTATTTCCATGTTTGCATTTAATATAGGTATATTGTTTTTAAAATCAACGTGTAAACTGCCTTTTACCGTTCCTTTTTTAAATAATTTTTGTCCTGCAAATATATTTAAAAATTCACAAGGCATCTCTCTGCCAAAAGTGAATCCTGCATTAAACAACTCTCCTTTTAAATTCATTTTTGCATCCAAGACAAGTATTGGTTTAATTTTAATCCCTCTTCTTATGTCGGATGCTATGTAATAATTTATATTTTTTATTTCAAAAATATCACCTTCAATATGAAAATCACCCTTTGCAGCCCTATCATAATCAGATAGAGCAGATTTAGAATTATCAATTCCAAAATTCACACCTTTTGGAATTTTTGCAAGCCAAGTAATATCCATTATATTATTTTTAGCTTTATATATGATTCTTGTGCCAAATGGTTTTGATGTGTATAAAACGGTTTGATTGATTAATTTTGCCAAGTAGTCTTTAAAAAATTCGTTTGTTATGACAGTGTCAATCGTGATATTAGAATCAAATGTTTTGTAGTAGTCTTTTATATCCCCATATATTTTTACGTTATTTTTTCTGTTTTTTCCGTAATACCCGATTAAATCAATAAAATCGATTTTATTTTTTGATATGAGAATTTTGCCTTTGCTTATATTAACCGGAATACAGGATACATCTTTAATACAGGCTTTTGTATTATTTATGTTTATATATCCGGATAATTCTCCGTTATTTGAACTAACATTAAATGAGACTTGACCGTTCGGTTTTTGAAGCGGTTTTAAGATAGTTTCACCGTTTGGTATTATAATATTGGAATTTATAATATTGAAAATATCTGCAAGAGTAAATTTATCTGATTTTGCATTAACTAAAATATTGTTTTTATTTATTTCGCTTGATAATAAAAGTCGTGAATCATTAATTAAAACCAGAAGATTATCTATTTTTAATTTGTCGCAGTATATGCTGACTTCATTTATGGAAGATGAGGCAATATTGGCATATATTTTGGAGCCTCTTGAAATTATCGCTTCAAAATTAAATTCCAGATTTTTTTTATCATTATCCTGTGTTAGCGCAATATCTCTGGAGTATAAATCAAAAACTGTTCCGTTTTGTTTGTATGAAAGCTCCATTTCGTCTAATTTTATTTGGGAATCATATATATCTATCAACCAGTCTGATTTTTTTTGTTTTTTGGTTTGAGTTTCTTTAATTTCAATTGCCTCAATTAATTTATCCGCTTTAATGATGAGCGTTGTCGCTAAAAGTTTGTTTAATTTAATCTTTTTTGAAAAAATTTGATTAAAAGAAATTGAAGTTTTAAAATCTTTTAATTCCAGCAAAATATTATTTTCTTTTTTTAAATACAGACTTTTGATTTCAAAATCTATTTTGGGACTGAAATATGTTTTTAATTGAGCTGAATCATAAATTAATTCTAATTTTGTAAAATCGTATGTAATTTTATTGAGAGTTTTCATTAAAAAATTTGATTTTATTAATTGCGGCAATAAGACCAAATATGCATAAATTGTAATCATAACTAAAATGCATATTGCTAAAACCAGTATTGCAGCTAATTTTTTAAATGATTTTTTATCTTTCATTATAAGAAAATTATATCATAAATTTATGGTATGATATTTTTATGAAAAAGATAATTCTGATTTTATTTTTAATATTGTTTTTATGTTGCAGTTCATATGCAATAGAAGAGCTTGTATCTGTTTATAGTGTGGACAATAAGTTCGGCTTAATCCAAGGTGAAAATAAGATTACGGAAGCGAAATATTCTAAATTAATCAGGCTTGGCAATTCTTCATGGTTGTGTTTATACAAAAATAAATACGGAATTATAGATAATTCGGGAGAAATATTGGTTGAACCTAAGTTTACTTCTGCTCAAAGGTATGTAGGTAAATATGCAAAATTAGGTTCAGGCGGTACTTATGCTTTGTATGACGATAAGGGCGCTTTAATTATTGATAAGGAGTATTCTTCTATTGATATTTTGTACGGAAGAATGTTTTTGGTCAAAAAAAATTATAAATACGGGTTAATATCCTTCAATGGCGATATTCTTTTAGCTCCTGTCGCTGATGATATTTATATGCCGAAACCAAATGTAATTAAAATTCAATATGACGGCAACTGGTATGAAATTGAACAATTAAATCGTGAAGTTATAGAAATTCCAAATGAAATTCTAAGCAAAAGTGAAATGAACAGTAATTTTAGGGTTACTCAAATAATAGAAAATCCGATTGCAAGCGCAGGTTATGGAGTTGTAAGTTTGAGTGATTATTTCATAAAGATTTTTTCTTCAATTTCACCTGCCTATGAACAAACCATAGATGAATTGGTTTTAGCACATGGGGCGGACACTGCTTCAATTTTGATTAAATCATCATGGCTTTTAAAATTCCCCTTTGTTTACGGAAAAAATTATATTAATAATTTAAAAGCCCCTAATAATGGCCCTTTTGCTGATGTTAAAACAAGTTTGAAAAATAAAATAAATGATAATACCAAATAATTTTATATTTTGGTTATAATTTAGAAGTATAGACAGTAAATTGAAAAAGAATATGGGAATATTTGAAGAATTAAAAGAAAGACAGCTTATTGCTCAAGTTACAAATGAAGAAGAAGTGAGAAAACTTATTAATTCCGGCGGAGCAAGGTTTTATATAGGCTTTGATCCTACTGCGGATTCATTGCATGTGGGTCATTTTATGGCGCTTTGTTTAATGAAAAGATTGCAACAGGCAGGTAACACTCCTATAGTATTAATTGGCGGGGGTACGGGGCATATAGGTGATCCTTCGGGTCGCAGCGATATGCGTTCAATGATGACCAAAGAGATAATTGATTATAATTGCAGTTGTTTTAAGAAACAAATGGAGCGGTTTATTGAATTTGGCGAAGATAAAGCGATAATGTTGAATAATGCAGACTGGCTTTTAAAATTGAATTACATTGAACTTTTAAGAGAAGTTGGCGCTTGTTTTTCGGTTAATAATATGCTTCGTGCGGAATGTTATAAGCAACGAATGGAAAAAGGATTAAGTTTTCTTGAATTTAATTATATGATTATGCAGGCTTATGATTTTTATTATTTGAATAATCATTATAATTGTAATTTACAATTTGGCGGCGATGATCAGTGGTCAAATATGCTTGCAGGTTCAGATTTGATTAGAAAAAAAACAGGCAAAGATGCCCATTCTATGACAATTACTTTGCTTTTAAATTCTCAAGGCAAGAAAATGGGCAAAACTGCATCCGGTGCAGTTTGGTTGGATAAAAATAAGACTTCGGTTTATGATTTTTATCAATATTGGAGAAATGTTGAAGATACTGACGTTATAAAATGTCTAAGAATGCTTACTTTTCTTCCTCTTGATGAAATTAAAGAGATGGAAAAGTGGGAAGGTTCTATGTTGAATAAAGCAAAGGAAATTCTTGCTTTTGAATTGACTAAACTTGTACACGGCAGTGAAGAAGCTTTGATTGCTCAAAATTCTGCAAAGGCATTATTTGAAAACGGTTCAGATGATTCAAATATGCCTTCAACCGAACTTGTGTTGAATGGTGATGAAATATTACTTATTGATGTTTTGGTTGAAGCAAAATTGTGTCAAAGCAAAGGAGAAGCCAAGCGTTTAATTTTACAAGGCGGAATAACGGTTGATTCTGAAAAAATCACGTCTTTTGATTATAAATTAACAAGGGATGTTTTGAAAAATGGTGTTAAAATTAAAAAAGGAAAGAAAATTTTTCACAAAGTTTTTGTAAAATAGTATTAAAAAAGCTCGCAATTGCGAGCTTTTTTGTTGATTGTTCAAAATATCTAAATCATATCCGATACAATTGTTTTTGTTGTTTCATCGGCTTTGAATGAATCATATTCTCTCTTTATATTTTTAATAAAACTTTTTGTTGCGCTAAATGGCGGTACACCATTGTATTTTGCAACATTTCCGGGACCGGCATTATAAGCTGCAAGTGCAAGCTCCATAGAACCGTATTTTTTGTATAACATTTGATAATATTTTAAGCCGCCTTCAACATTTTCGCTTACTATGTATGGATTTACGCCAAGTTTTTTAGCAGTAGAAGGTGTAAGTTGAAAAAGGCCTATTGCGCCTTTTGGACTTTTTACGGACGTATTGAAATTAGATTCGATTTTTGCAATGCTCAACGCAATATAAGGGTCTACCCCCAGTTTTTGTGCTGTCTGAACAATCAATTTTTTTGCGCTTTCTGGCGATTGAGAAGCATTGGCTGTGTTAGAAACCATAAGCACGAAGCAAAAAGCAACTAACAAAGTTTTTACTAGCTTTTTCGTCATAAATGTATCCTCATTTTTGTATTTAACCGGGTAAAAAACTCGTCTTTAAAGGTAATTGCTTTAAATAGAGCCACACACCCTAAGTTTTGTAAACATTCTAGCATAAAATTATAATTTTTGCAACCTTGGTTAAAAGTCGGAAGATTGAAACACAGATAAGACAAGTGTTTTAATTTACTACAAATATAGTATTTGTTCAATTTTGCTGTTGGCTTGCTAAATGTTTTGTTTATATGATAATATTTATATAAAGATGGAGAAATGGCCGAGTGGCTGAAGGCGGCACCCTGCTAAGGTGTTAGGTGGAGTAATCTGCCTCGAGGGTTCGAATCCCTCTTTCTCCGTTTGTTTGTATAATTGGAGAAGTGTCCGAGTGGTTGAAGGTGACGATCTCGAAAGTCGTTGTAGGGGTGACTCTACCGAGGGTTCGAATCCCTCCTTCTCCGTTTTTGCTGTTATAGTTATTATTGTTGGGTTTGTAATTGTAATTGTAATTTAACTGTAATTTAACGACCGGTTTTATTTGTACGGATACTTTGATTATTTTGGACAGCCCGCTCTGCGAGGGCGTTTTC
>CALVAW010000018.1 GCA_944325655.1 Candidatus Gastranaerophilales bacterium | reverse complement strand
TTTTGCTCCTGCGGGTATCTCGCAAGACTTCACTATCGCTTACGCTGTCGTTCGTTTGCTCGATTATCCTACGTCGCTATAGGATGGTTGCGCTTTTGTTATCAAACCTCAACGGTTTGATAACTTCAAGCTCCACACGCTTTTTGTTTGCCCTCGTCTTCGCTCGTTAAGCTGTCGCTAAACTCGCTCGACTCTATGGTACGGTTACGCACTCGGCATGAGCTCATCGCTCCTGCCTTCGTGCTGCACACACCTATGCCCTCGTCTTCGCTCGTTAAGCTGTCGCTAAACTCGCTCGACTCGGGTGCAAAAAAAGCCCTGATAAACAGGGCATAGCAATCAGAAGAGTTGAGGATTTACATTATTAATATAAATTTTTTTCTTTCATTTTTAATTAGATTTTGTGATAATTTTTAATAAGAAAAATTACCAAAATATGTTAATATATTAAAAAAAGAGGAAAAAATGAGAAAAGATAACAGAAAAAACAACGAATTAAGACATATTAAATTCACTCATAACTACACAAACCACTCACCGGGGTCTGTGTTAGTTGAATTTGGTAATACAAAAGTTCTGGTGTGTGCCAATTGGGAAAATACAATACCAAAATGGATGGATAAAGAATCCGATCAAGGATGGCTCACTGCAGAATATTCTTTGCTTCCGCAAAGCACAAACATAAGATGTCAAAGAGAAAGAACAAAACTATCCGGCAGAACTCAAGAAATACAAAGACTAATCGGACGCTCCTTGCGTTCTTGCATTGATTTGAAACTAATAAAAGGAAAAACATTTATAATTGACGCAGATGTATTGCAAGCGGACGGAGGAACAAGAACAGCATCAATTTGCGGAGCTTTTGCAGCAGTCAATGATATGGTTGAAAAATTATTAAAAGAAAAATTAATTGAAAAAAATCCAATAATAGAACCAATCGCTGCAATTTCAGCGGGAATAGTAGACAATGAAGTTATGGTTGACTTATGCTACGAAGAAGATTCCTCGGCTCAGGCAGATTCAAACATTGTATTAAGTAAGTCAGGAAAAATAATTGAATTTCAAACCACAGCAGAAGGACTGCCGTTTGAAAAAAAACAAATGGACGAAATTTTTGAACTTGCTAAAAACTCAATTAATAAAATAATAGAAATGTACTAGCAATTTCTGTTTAAAATTTTACTTTATAAAATATATCATTATAAATTTTTATAGACTCTGAATAAAAATGAAATACAATCATACAAAAATTGAGCAAAACGATTTTGAAAAAAGCGAAATACAAGATATTTTAAAATTTTCAAAAATCGAAAACAAAAAATATTTATATCAAATATTGTCCATAAAAAATATAACAGCTTTTGATGCCGGATACATCATGAATAGACTGAATTTGGATGATAACAAGATAAAAATATTAAATTTCGCATTAATTAAATACGAAAAAGATAAAACAATAAATCAATCAGAAAGCTACAACGATTTTTTATTTAGAATAGTAAGGAACTTAGAAAAATTGGAAAAAAGAAACGCAAAACTTTTAAAAGAAATAGCAAAATGCAAAGACAATATAGAAAACTTTAAAATGTTTGTCGATTTTTTAGTTGCAAAATCCGCTTTTCTGATTGGAAATTCTGTTGAAAATCAAAATCAAACAAAATTTGTTTTTTCAAAAGTTTATATTGACGATTAGATAGATTGTAAATAATTTAAAATAAAAAGTGAAGTTATATAACTTCACTTTTTATTAACTCGTCTTTAATCTTATCTAAACCTGATTTTATAATTCTTGAAATTCTGCTTGGGGATATTGAAAATTCATCTGATAATTCGTGTAGTTTTTTATCTTTGAAAAACTTTGACTCAATCAGTTCTCTTTCGCGCTTCGGAAGAGTCATTACAGCTTCTTTAATTCCACTTGAAAGCATAGAAAATTCGCAATTTTCTTCGGGATTTTTTCTAACATCCTTAACTTCAAAAGTTCGTTCAGAATCGCAAAGCTCGTCTGTTGACAAAATAGTCTTATAAATAGCTTCTCTCAGTTCATTGCTCTCATCTTCACTTAAAAGCTTATTTTGTCTAACGCCGTACCATCTGTATCTATTACGAAGCTCATTTCTGATAGCCCATTTTATAGCAGTTGAAATGTATGATTCATTATAAGAATCAAAATCAGAATCAGACAATAATATGTTTACGGTCTGAAAGCCGATATTTATCAATTCCTCAAACTCAATGAGATACTGTACTCCCAATGATTTGAATTCAACTTTGGCAATCTTGTTAATTAGGTCAGCGTATTGTCTTAAACTAATATCTTTTAAAACTTTTTCTTTTACATTTTGCATATATTTTCAACCAGAGATGATATATTAACATGCTTTGTATTTGAAATAAAGCATGTAGTATTAAATATTAACTTTTGTATACTAATATTTCTGCGACATCATAAAAAAGAAGAGTAAAAAAATAAATTGACAATAAAAACATATTTATTAAGTTTTATTAAAAAAAATATTGACAAAAAAGGTTAATATAATAACATAAATATAGTACCAAAGACGATTGGTGACTTTTGTCTTAATTTCCAATCCAGGTTCAAAAGTAAAATTATAATATTTAACTTATTGAGCTGTTTTGCGTACTATACTCGCAAAACTTTTTTGTTATAAAAATTTGCGAAGTCTTAAAGAAAGGAGAAATGCGCAAATAATGGCAACTAAAGAATTTAAAAACGAAAAAATCGAATACTACAAAAAACAATTTGAAAACGCTAAAGTTGCTGTTGTAGCTGACTATCGTGGTTTGTCTGTTGAAGAAATAACTGAACTGAGACGCAATCTTCAAAAAGAACAATCCGATTTTACCGTAACAAAAAACACTCTTTTCAAAGTTGCTTCAAAAGGATCAAACTTTGAAGTAATAGCAGAACTGATGCAAGGTCCTACAGCAATTGCTTTTGGATACGGAGACGAAGTTGCAGCTGCAAAAGTTTTAGCAAAATTTATCAAAGAAAACAAAAAAGGAGAAATTTTAGGCGCTGTTCTTGATGGCAAAGTTTTATCTAAAGAAGAAGCAGCAAAACTTGCTACAATGCCTTCAAAAGAAGAACTGTACGCAAAAATTCTCGGTTCAATCAATTCGCCTGCAAGCGGCCTAGTATACTCTATAAACGGAGTTATGTCTGCACTTGTAAGAGCTGTTGATGCTGTTGCAAAACAAAAATCGGCATAGTAAAAATTAAGAAAGGTAATAACAAAATGAGTAACGTAGAAACAATTTTAGAATCAATTGAAAAATTAACATTATTAGAAGCAGCTGAATTAGTTAAAGCTATGGAAGAAAAATTCGGCGTATCTGCTGCTGCTCCTGTTGCAGTTGCAGCTGCTGCTCCTGCTGCAAGCGGTGAAGCTGCTGCTGAAGCACCTTCTGAAGTTAATGTAATTTTAGCTTCCGCTGGCGCAAACAAAATTCCGGTACTTAAATTAGTACGTGAAATTACAGGCTTAGGCTTAAAAGAAGCAAAAGATTTGGTTGACGGAGCTCCCAAACCATTAAAAGAAGGTGTAAAACCTGAAGAAGCTAAAGAAATCAAAGCTAAATTAGAAGAAGCAGGCGCAACTGTAGAAATTAAATAGCAATATTCAAACAAAAAAGACTGTGTTAATTGACACAGTCTTTTTTGTTTATAATATAATACATATATGAAAACAAAAGAAAAAAAATTAAAAGTTGCCTTTCCCCACATGGGAACGATATATGTAGCTTGGGAAATGGCACTTAAAACAATGGGGCTGGAACCATATATTCCGCCATATACAAGCAAAAAAACACTTTCTCTCGGCACCAAAAATTCACCCGAAGCAATTTGTCTGCCTTATAAATTAATATTAGGCAATTTTATAGAAGCAATTGAAGGCGGAGTTGATTATGTGTCTATGATAGCATCTCCCGGCATTTGCAGACTCGGAGAATACGGAAGAAGCATAGAACAAGTCTTAAAGGAACTTGGCTATAACACAAATTATATTGAACTTAGTCTTTATGACGGTTTTAAAGGCATGATAGATTATCTTGTCCGACTAAGTGGTTCAAAGAATTATTTAAAAATATTTTATGCCATATATTTGGCCGTAAGAACAGTTTTTGCTGTTGATGAACTACAAAATTTTCTCTCTTACCACAGAGCAAGAGAAATCCATAAAGGAGACAGCGAAAAAGCTTTCAACAAAGCAATTAAATTAATCAGACAGGCAAAAACTGCAAAAGAATTATCAAAAGCTCTAAAAACAGGCTTAAGTTTGATTTCAAATGTAGAAATAGACAAAACAAAAGATATCCTTTACGTTGATCTTACCGGCGAAATTTATATAGTGAATGATGAATTTTCAAATCAAAATATGGAACGCGAGCTTGGAGCAATGGGAGTTCAAGTAAGACGTTCACTTACTGTATCGTCGTTTCTGAAAGATGCAATAATACCAAAAATGTTTAAAAAAGGAGAAACGCACTTAGAAAGAGCATACAGACTTGCAAAACCATATCTGATGAGAGATATCGGCGGTGATGCACTTGAATGTATTTCAGACGTACTATACGCAAAAGAAAGAAATATTGATGGATTAATCCACGTTTCACCTTTTACTTGCATGCCTGAAATAATGAGTCAAAATATATTCCCAAAAATGAGAGAAGATGTGAATTTACCCATATTATCTCTGATTATGGACGAACAAACAGGAAAAGCAGGTTATATAACAAGGTTAGAAGCTTTTGTTGATTTGATGCGAAGAAAAAAAATGAAAACAAAAATTGAACAAAATAATAAACAGAGCGAATCTCAAAATAAAACTACCCAAAAAGTCTAATTGAAAGAATTCTCAATTCTATGATATAATTCCGCATAATTAGGATAAAAAAGTGGATACAATTTTAAAAATTAAAAACCTAACCGTCGGATTTTATATAGAAAATAATTTTTACAATGCATTAAATAATATTAATCTTGAATTTTCAAAAGGAAAAATTCATGCAATAGCGGGCGAATCCGGATGCGGAAAATCAGTTTTCATAAATACAATATTAAAACTGCTCCCCAAAAATTCAAAAATTACATCCGGAGAGATTTATTACAATAATCAAGATTTAATTAAAATAAAAGAAAAAAATTTTAATCAAATAAGAGGAACAAAAATTGCATTAATTCCCCAAGATCCTTTTATGTCTTTAAACCCCTTATATAAAACAGAAAATCAGTTGTTGGAAATAAATTCTCTTAAAAACAAAACCAAAAAAGATGCGCTAAAAATAATAAAACAAGCGCTTGAAGAAGTTAAAATACAAAATATAGAAAATGTTCTAAAATCATATCCGCACGAACTTTCAGGCGGAATGAAACAAAGAATAATAATTGCAATGGCATTAATTTCAAATGCCGAGCTTATTCTTGCAGATGAACCCACAACAGCGCTTGATGTCAGTGTATCCAATTCAATACTAAATTTGCTTTTGGAGTTAAAAAACAAAGGTAAAACAATAATTTTAATAACTCATGACCTTTCGATAGTATACAATTACTGTGATACAGCGACAATTATGTATCTGGGCGATATATTAGAAAAAGCGGAAAGTAAATATTTGTTTCAAAATCCGAAACATCCGTACACTAAAGCATTACTTGCAGCTCTACCGACACAAAGAGGAAAAAAACTTGAAAATATAAAAGGTCAAATTTCACCCATAACAGAAATAATAAACGGGTGCAAATTCCATCCGAGGTGTAACTTTAAAAAAGAAATATGCATACAATGCAAGCCTGAACTGAAAAAATGCGATCACTCCATAGTTGCCTGTTATTTATATGAGTAGTTGCTAATACAATTTGCAAATGCTAAAATTAACTTGAGAAGTGAAGTATGATTAAACAAGCATTTACAAATTCAAATTTAAAGTACAATTCTTTATCGGACGAAGAATTAAAAAGTCAATTTAAAAATATCGACATAAATAACAAAAAATTTAGCTTGCCGCATTTTATTTCTATAATTAAAGAAGGCATAAAAAGAAAATTAAATTACACATTAACAAAAGAAGATATAAAAAATTTTAAAAAATTTCTTTCGGGAATTAGTCTTAATATCAATAACAATGAGGAAATTAAGTATGCATTTGTGTTATACAGCATTTTTACATATAAAAAAATGTTAAAACCTCATATCATATTTTTTAACAGATATCTTTTATCAAATTATTACAAGAGCTTAAAACCAATATACGATTTTTTTGATATAAAAGCTGAAATTAATCTCAATCCCAATGATATGCTCGACGATAATTTTGTTTTAAAGTCAAAAAAAGACATTTATAAAAGTAATATCATTTTTACAAATCTCGAAGAATTGCTTTATGATTACATTGCAAACATAAATATCGAAAAAATTGCCGACAGAATTGATTTTAAATTTGAAACGGCATTCATTTTTGATATAGACAATATTCTATTTGACAGAGATGAATACATATTTAAAATCAAGGGACACAATCTGAAGAAAAATGAAATAAAATTAAAAGACTTTTTTAAATTATACAAAAATATTCTTGGAGTATCTCCGGAATTACTTTTTGAAAAACCTTCACTCGGAAAAAAATACAATTTAAAAATTGAAAATACTGTAAATAAAAATGAAATATTAAACAATCTCAAAAACATTAAAAATTTATATTACATAAATAAAAACGAAAAAATCAAAAACATCGCGCAACAAATAAAAACATTATTATCCGAAAATAAAACAATAATAGTTGACGCAAATGATGATAAAGATCTAAAAAATCTTATAAATTCATTAAACTCAAACAAAATAAAATACGATATTGTTAAAGATTTTAAAATATCAAATAAAAAAATCATATCCAAAATGCTGACCGAAAAAAAAGTTACGATTTTAACAAATATGATGAGTATATATGTTAAACCCGAAATTGGGGGCGACTATGAATATATTGCAAAAAATATAACAGAAGCATATAAAATAGGAAAAAATACGAACTTTTACAAAGAAAAATTAAAATCCGAATTAAAAAAACAAAAAGAAATAGCAGCTAAAAACGCTGAAAACATTATCAAAAACAACAGTTTATTTTTAATTTTCACATCAAAATATTCCGAATTAAAAAACGAATATCTCACCATAAATAATTACAGGAATTATCTCCCCAAGGAAAATATAATAACCTACAACTGCCCAGAAGACGAACTTTTTAAAAAATTTAATATAGACAAATTATCTATTGTTCATACACCGATGGATAAAAACAATGAAAACCTGTTTAAAATTATATCCTTATATACGTTTTATCTTAGAAGATTTTTACTAAAAAAAATTGTATTGGAAAAAAATAAATTTATAGAATATACTATTAAAAGCGAGTAACAAATATGACAACTAAAAATCTATTTAAATATAATAATGTTATTTGGACGCTTCCTTTGCTTTTTCAATATGACTCGGTTTGGGGAGCAATTTATAATACTTTAAAAATGTATGATATAACGCCGCCAAAGGCAAATCTTTTTGGTTCTCCTTCAATTATATGGACAGGCGGGAGAATGCCTGCACTGTACGGCAATTTTAAAAAAGAAGTTTTGGATAAGTGGTTTAGATATGTAACAGAATTAAATGCATCACCTACTTTCACATTTACATCAACAGTTATTACAAAAGAAAATTTAAAGGATAAATATGCAAATTTTATTCTGGAAACAGCATTTGAATATAATTCAAGATTTATAGTATATTCAGAACTTTTAAGAGACTATATAAAAGAAAAAAATCCAAATGCAACCATTATTGCTTCGGTTATAAAAGCAAGCTGCCGTTTTCAAGGGCCTGATAAAATAGAAGAGCCTACAATAGAAAATGAAACAAATTATTATAATAAATTATTAAAAGAATACGATATAGTTGTTGTGAGACCGGAATATTCGAAAAATATTCTTCCTTTTCATCATGAATATATAGATGATATTTCAAGACTGGAAGTTCTTATTAATCAGCCTTGCATACAAAACTGTCCAAAGATGCCTGATCATTACAGATATCTGGAAAAATTGAACGTAAATCATAATAGAAATACTCGTTTTTCTTGCATCAGAAGCGGTATATTAAATACTGTATTATACGAAAATAATTTAATACATAATCAAGAAACAGTAGAAAAATTAGTTAAACTGGGAGTAAAACATTTAAAACTACAAGGAAGAAGCACGCCCACAACTTTAAGCGACTTATTACTACTTCTTGCTGATCAAATGTTTAACAGAGACGGTAACAACCAAATAATAATAAGTGCCATGGAAGAAAATCTAAACCATGAAGCTTATAATTTCAGTCAATTAATCGGCGAACAAAAAGATATAACATCACCTTTTATTTAAAAGGAATAAAATAAAATGACAAACAAATTAAATAAATACGAAAATGTAGAGTGGGATTTAAATTTATTATTTCAATACGATGCCCTGTGGCCTGCAATATGTAAAACAATAAAAAGATTTAGCCTACCAATACCAAAAGTCAACTTATACGGAACAATGTCTAATATATGGGCAGGAGGTCAAATTCCAGGGGTGTACGGCGAATTTAAACAAGAAACCCTTAGAAATCTTTTTAATTATCTAAAAGAATTTGATACAACCCCGACTCTAAATTTTGCTTCAAGTTCAATCACAAAAGAAGATTTAAAGGATAAATACGCAAATTTTATTCTGGAAACAGCATTTGAATATAATTCAAGATTCATGGTATTTTCAGAAATTTTAAGAGACTATATAAAAGAAAAAAATCCAAATGCAACAGTTATATCACCTGCAATAAAGGCAAGTTTTCGTTTTCAGGGGCCCGACAAAATAGAAGAGCCTACAATAGAAAATGAAACAAATTTTTATAATAAATTATTAAAAGAATACGATATAGTTGTTGTAAGACCGGAATATTCAAAAAATATTCTTCCATATCATCATGAATATATAGATGATATTTCAAGACTGGAAATTCTTATTAATCAGCCTTGCATACAAAACTGTCCAAAGATGCCTGATCATTACAGATATCTTGAAAAATTGAACGTAAATCCGGATCAAAATCTTCAATTCAGATGTGTAAGATTAGATATGCCATATATCATCTTGTATCAAAATAATCTTATGCATGATGAAGAAACCATAAAAAAATTAATCCAAAACGGCATAAAGCATATAGCAATAATGTCAAAACAAAACAGTGCATTTAATTCAATTTTATATGAAACATTTCAATTAATGTTTGATACAACGGGAAGTAATCACTTAATTATAGCAGAATGTATTACTGACAGACTATTAGAAGAAATACATATATTCAACGATAAAATAGGAAATACAGAAGGTTTATTTTCAATATTTAGTTAGACACTAAAATTATTAAAAATTTCTTTAGACAGCCTCTTAAATAATGTCATTGGAAAACCGATAACATTATCAATATTGCCTTCTATTTTTTTAACAAAATCAAAATCCTTATCTTGGATGCCGTAACTGCCTGCTTTATCATAGGGCATATTCTTTTTAATATAATTTTTAATTTCAAAAGATGAAACATCCCTGAAAATAACCTTTGTGCTTTCAATTCCTTTAACAATATTGTAATTATCTAAAATACATATTGAAGTTGCAACAAAATGAGTAGCACCGGAGAGCTTGGATAGCATATCAAATGCTTCTGCTTCATTGCTAGGCTTACCTAAAATCTTATTTTCTATAACAACAACAGTATCAGCAGAAACAATCAAAGAACCGTTTTTTAATCTGTTTTTAACTTCTAAAGCTTTTTGAAATGCACAATTTTCAACCAATTCCTCAGAATATTCCATATTACAAATCTTTTCATTGTAACAAGACGGAACAACCGTAAATTTATAACCTGCATTTAATAATATTTCTTTTCTTCTTGGAGAAGCACTTGCTAAAATAAATTTCATAAAATTATAAAAAACGCCGATTATTTTAAAATCGGCGTTTTGCAATTATATACTAACCTTTGATTTGACTCATAACTTCTTCGGCGAAATTATCTTGTCTTTTTTCAAGACCTTCACCAAGAACATATCTTTCAAATCTAACAATTTCGCATTTTCCTTCTATTAATTGTGAAACTGTAATATCAGGATTTTTAACGAAAGGTTGTTCTAAAAGACATCTTTGAGCCATCAATTTATTAACTCTTCCTTCAACAATTTTTTCTCTTATATTTTCAGGTTTCTTTGCAAGATCTTCTTTACCCATTTCTATTCTTTTTTCTTCAGCAATAACAGAAGCCGGAATTTCTTCCCTTGAAACAAATTCAGGAGCATTCGATGCAATATGCAAACAAATATCTTTAGTTAAGCTTTCATCGCATGTTTGACATTTTGCTTCCAGTAAAACACCGATTTTGCCATTGTGAATATATGTGTTGACACAGCATGGAGCATCATATCTTACAAAACGTCTTACTGTGATTTTTTCACCTATTTTAGCTATTTTTTCTTTAATAACTTCTTCAATAGGTTTTTTGCAAACCGGACAATCCAAAGTAAGCAATTCCTCAACAGAAGAAGGGTTTAATTCAGCTACAGCTTTTGCCATCATGTTTGCGAAAGCTTTGAAATCTTCATTCTTAGCAACAAAGTCAGTTTCGCAATTTACTTCAACCATAGCTCCGACTTTACCTTCAATAACTGAAGCAATAGTACCTTCCGCAGCAATTCTTCCCATTTTTTTATCTGCAGAAGCCATTCCTTTTTGTCTTAAAAGTTCTATCGCTTTATCCATATCGCCGTCTGATTCAACAAGAGCTTTTTTAGCGTCCATCATGCCGGCACCGGTTTTATCTCTTAATTCTTTTACCATTGAAGCTTTTATTTCCATAGTCATTTCTCCTAATTCTATTTTACCTATGCTTCCACAACTTCAGCATTAGCATCTTTTGCTTCGACTTTTTCAATTTTGCCCGTTGTTTTAGCATTATTTGCTCTTAATTCTTTACCTTCCAAAACAGCGTCTGCCATTTTTGAAGTTATTAACTTAATTGAACGAAGAGCATCATCATTACCCGGAATAATATAATCAATTCCGTCCGTATCAGCATTAGTATCGGCTAAACATACAACAGGAATGCCTAATTTATTTGCTTCTTTAATTGCAATCAATTCTTTCTTTTGGTCAATAACAACCAAAATGTCCGGCATGCCTTTCATTTCTTTAATACCGCCTAAAGTTTTTGACAATTTTGCAACTTGTCTTGTTAATTGAGCTATTTCTTTTTTAGGAAGTTTATTTGCAGCGCCTGATTCAAGAAATGATTCCAATTCTCTTAATTTGTTGACTCTGCCTCTTATTGTTTCAAAATTAGTCATCATACCGCCCAGCCAACGACGATTAATATAGTAGCCGCCGCAACGAACAGCTTCTTGAGCAACAACGTCAACTGCCTGTTTTTTAGTTCCTACAAATAAAACATTTTTACCTTGAGAGGCAAATTTTCTGACAACTTCGTACGCTTTATCCAACAAATCCGAAGTTTTTCTTAAATCGATAATATAAATACCGTTTTTTGCACCGAAAATATACTGTTTCATTTTCGGGTTCCATTTTTGAGTTTGGTGACCAAAATGTACACCTGCATCCAATAATTCTACTAAAGTAGCTACTGCCATAGTTTCTTATCCTTTCTTTTTTCGGTATAATCCTGACCTCTATGGAATAGGCTGGCTAAAATGCCATTTGGAAATAATAACCGAAAAGGTAATCTAATAACAAAAACAGCATACATTAAACATATTTTTAATGCAATTATAATTTAATTTTTTATTAAGCTATATAAATACTGTTGACATAATGTTAGGTTTACCTTACAATAATTTTAATTTAGTAAGGGGTACCTAACAATGTTAACAAAAGGTCTTGAAGATTATCTTGAATTAATATACAAAACAATACTTAATAATAAAAATATAAAAGCTGTTGATATAGCTAATGAATTTAATATTTCTCGTTCATCTGTTTCTGAAGCATTAATAAGATTAGCTGATTTGGATTTAATAATCTATGAAGGCAGAAAGGGTATTAAAATAACTAAAAAAGGGATTACGGAAGCAAAAAAAATAATAAATAAACATAACATTCTTTTAAAATTTTTTAACGAGGTTTTAAAAATTGATTACCAAATTGCAAATAAAAATGCTTGTAAAATTGAGCATGTTGCAGATGATTGCGTTTTAGAAAAAATTAAAAATTTTTCTGACTTTTGCATCAAAAATAATATAAACGGAGAAAATACAATTGATTAATAATCTTTCTTCGTTTGGTAAATTTTTAGATCAACCAATGCTAATTGCAAAATTAAATAAATCCATGCCTAAAATTTTGTTTTCTTTAGGAGGATTATATTTAGCTAAAAATTCTTACGATTTATTCGAAAAAACTAAAAAATCATCCGATGAAGAAAAAAGCAGAGCAAAAAAAGAAATTTTAAAAAAAATAATTATTCTTACAAGCACAATTTCAAGTGCAATATTAGCACCGAAATTCGCTTCTATTTTAACAAAAAGAACTCTATTGGAAAATATTGAACAAGTTAAAGAAAAAAACACAAAACTAATTAATGCTTTTTTAAATACTACACCTCAAAATACAAAAAATAAATATATTTTAAATAAAGCAAAAACCAAAGTATTGAGTTTTAATGAAATTAAATTATTATTTTCTTCATTAAATTCGTTAAAAGAAAAAGTTTTTTTAAAAAAATTAATACCTGACCCTGAAAATATTAAAGCAAAAGATATTTTTCAAGAAATAGGCTATCTTTCAATATATGGTGCTATACCGGTCATAGGCGGCATTTTAGGTGGAATTGGTGCTGATATTTACAATAAAGAAAATTTAAAAGAGAAAATCCCCGATAAGATTAACGAAGGTTTATATCAGTATCTTGCAAATATTTTTATGTGTAATATCGGAGCAGGAAGCGCTCTTGCAGTATTAGAAAAATTAAATATTACATCTAAAACGGCAAGAGGCATAGGAATGACGACAGGGATAGTATTAACAGGCGTCTTGGGCGGATCTAAGATTGCTAATTTTATTACAAAAAATTTAATAAGTCCTTTGATAAATCCAAAAATCAAAAAAGAAGAAATAAAAAACAGAAAACCGGAACTTTTGGATTTAGGTTTGCATATCGATGATATTGCAACTGTATCCTTACTTTCAGGCTTAAAATGGATTGAACCGTCATTACCAATTTTATATACAATATCCGGTTATAAAGCAGGCATGGGTTACAGAAATTAGTCAAATGAAGTTTTATTACTTTTTTGAATTTATAAAAACCAAATGTAAAATATCTAATATGGACTATATAGAACAAATGGAAAAGTTGTTTAAATTTTTAGATTTTAATCTTGAATTTGAACAAGCAAGGGAAATATACGGTATAAAACATCTATTTAATAATGATTTAAATTTATTCGGATGTTTTATTAAGGATTATTTGTTTACCGTAAATGGTAAATTTTCAGATGATGATAATATCTATAATGATTTTGTATTATTTTTTGAAAATAAAAAAAATAATTCTGAAATTATTAACTCAATTAAAAAATATTCAAAATATTATTTGTGGATTGTATTTGAAAATCCGGAAATAAAAGAACTTGAAGAGGCAATAAATACAATTAATTCATGCTTTGCACTCGATGTTTACCCATATTTGATGAAACTAATAGATAATTTTATAAATCAAAAGATTGATAGAAATTATTTTTTTGAAATGATACACTTCGTAATAGAAGAAGTATTAAAAAGATTTGAAAATCCTAAAATTAAAGTTAACTTTAATCAAATTTTAAATTTTGAAAATAAATCTGAAAGGCTTGTAGGGTAAGTGGCAACTTTTATAGATAAAGCAAAAATAAAAGTTATTTCAGGAGCAGGCGGAAACGGAGCTCTCGCTTGGCGAAGAGAAAAATATGTTGATAAAGGCGGCCCTGCAGGAGGAGACGGGGGTGCCGGAGGCAGCGTATATTTTGTTGCAACATCAGATATGTCAACTTTATTGGATTTTACGCATAAAACCGTATTTAAAGCGCAACGGGGCGAAAACGGAAAAAGCAAAAATTGCCATGGTAAAAACGGGGAAGACCTATATATTAAAATGCCCACAGGCGTCATTATAAAGGATTTAAAAACAAACAAAATTATTGCAGATTTAAATACAGACAAAAAAACAGTTCTTATAGCAAAAGGAGGAAGAGGCGGAAGAGGCAATGCTCGCTTTGCAACAGCACAAAAAAGAGCGCCGCAATTTTGCGAACCCGGCGAGCCTGCTATAGAAAGAGAACTTGAACTTGAACTCAAACTGATAGCCGATGTAGGATTGATAGGCATGCCTAATGCCGGAAAATCAAGCTTAATAAGCACAGTCAGCGCGGCAAAACCCAAAATAGCCGATTATCCTTTTACAACATTGATACCAAATCTTGGTGCCGTAAAAAAACCAAATGGCGACGGCTTTGTTATAGCAGATATCCCCGGACTAATCGAAGGAGCGTCCTCAGGGCTCGGATTGGGTCATGAATTTTTAAAACATGTACAAAGATGTAAATTACTGCTTCATATAATTGATATATCACTTGAAAACAGCTATGAAAATTATAAAAAAATAAATAAAGAATTAAAAAAATTTGATTCAAATTTATCCAAAAGAGAACAAATTATAATTTTAAACAAATGCGATTTAGTTGACGAAGAGCATGCCGAAGAAATAAAACTTGAATTCAGTAAAAAAACAAAATCAAAAAATGAAATTTTTATAATTTCAACTGCCACAAAATATGGAATAGATAAGCTTTTAAAATATCTGTACAAAAAATTGGATGAAATTGAAGACATTAAAATAAAAATAGATGTACAAGAAGACACAGACTCAACAAATAATGACGACTCCGAATATAAAATTACAAAACTTAACAAAAATACATACAAAATAACAGGAGGTAAAATCAAAAGGCTGGCTTCTGTTACAGACATAAAAAATATTCATCAGATAAAAAGATTTACAAATATATTGGATTCTATGGGGGTTTATGAAGAGCTTAGAAAATGCGGGATAAAACAAGAAGATACAATAATAGCAGAAGGAATTGAACTTATATATGATGAAAATTATTACTAAAAAATAACATTTTGACAAATTAAAAAGTCATAGTAAACTTAAAATTAGGTTTAATTAAATTTAGAATATATGGTAATATTAGTATTAGAATAAGAGTTTAAATTATTAATGTTTTTTGAGGATGAAAAAGATATTATAGAAGGCGGAGCCGATATCCACATATCGGAAGATGGTACCGTGACTTGGGAAGACGTATTAAATGATACCGAAAAAGATTTAGTATCAATTAAAAAGAATCTGCCCAAAGAAAATTCAAACAAGCAAGAAGAAACAGTTGATCTTGGAGATGAATTAGAACTTGTTTCAGATATAGATGAGGATATTGATGAACAAGAACTTGCACAAATTCTTAACGAATCATCTCCAAAGCAAAAAGCATTTGATGCATTTAGTAACAATAAAGATGATGAAAAACAACAAGAAGAAGATGAATTTGATATAGATAAACAACTTGCAAATGTTGCATCTGAAGAAAACGGTCAGAATTCTGAAAACGAAGAAGTTGTTCTGCCAAAAAAAGACACTCAAAAGAAAAATTCAAGTATGACTGTTTTTTTACTTGCAATACTGTTTGCGGTAGTTGTTGTTGCGGGTGTTTATAATGTTATAAACTACACCAAAAATAACAATCTAAACCAAAAAGAGCTTAATATGCCAAAAACAGTGCAAGATGAAATGAACGATATAACACCTGAAGAAATTACACAAAGAACAGAAGAAACTATACCCGTTATAAATGAAAATGAAGTGGGTGAAATAAAACCGGATGAGAAACCCGCTCCTGAAAAGAAAGAAGTAATAGATATAAAACCTGCAGGAAGAGTAAATCCTTTTTTACCCTTGCAGAAATATATCACAATGGAATTACCTGAAACAATTGTTGACTATGATAAATCCGGACTTCCAAAGCCTCCTGAAATGTATGGTACACAAGACGAAAAAACAACCAAAATGATGACAATAGGCGTATCAGGTATTATGTATGACGAAGTTAGCCCTTCTGCAATAATAACACTTGACAACAACGACTATTTTGTACAAAAGGGCGACAAATTAGATGATTACAGAGTTGTGGATATATCAAGAAACGCCGTTACAATCGCACTCGGCAAAAATCTATATAAAGCCAATGTGGGAGAAGATTTCAAAATTTCATCAGGATTTTACGGAAGCGCTAAATATCTATCTCCAAAACAAGGGGGAGGAAGACAATACTACTTGGTATCTGATGAATACGATTCAAAAGCAAAAAGCAACAGCGGGCCTCCGACAAATAGATATGTTTCGGAAGAAGAAGTAATAATAAATTCAACAAAATAATTTTCAATCTAGGAGAAATAATAAAATGCAAAAAATTAAACCGTGTCAAATAAGTAAAATATGCTTAACTCTTTTAAGCTTAACTCTGTTAAGTCAAGCGGTTTTAGGATATGAAGACAGCAAAGTTTCTTATTTAGACAGTGTTTCAAGCTCATACCTATATGACAACCAAAGCGGCGAAGGCAATAGTTTATTAAATCTAAATTCTGTAGATGCAAAAGGCATAGAAACAACTCTAAAACTTGACTCCATGCCTGTGATAACAAATACAAAAGCAAAAGTAAACCTATCTTTAAGAGACTCGGACTTAAAACAAGCTTTAAGAATGCTTGCAGATAAAGCTAAGTTAAATATAGTTTTTGACGAATCGGTTGATGGAAAAATTACCCTGGATTTAAATAATATCGATGTTAATGACGCATTTATGGTTATATTTAAATCGTCTCAATTAACTTACACTATGGACGGAAACACAATAACCGTTATGAAATTAGATGCAGCTAAAGAACTTGGTTACACAAGAAGAAATATGACTGTTCTGCCTGTTAAATATGTTAACGCTGAAAGCGTAGCAGAGTTTTTGAATGCAAATTTATTTAAATCAAAAATATTTGGTCTTTCAAGCCAGCCTATAGTAACATCTAATCCAAGAACCAATCAAATTGTTGTATTTGGTTCAAATGCAGATGTTACTGCTGTTAAAAGAGTTTTGCCGGTTTTAGATACAAAACCTATGGTAAACAGTTTCAAGGTTAACCATACAACTCCTAAAGAAATGGCAACTTTAATTTGCGATTCGTTATTTTACAGTGAAAACGGTTCATCGGTTAATAATTCGTCTTCGTCTAGTGCAACAACAGAATCAGATGAAGTTATCTTGGGAAGCGGAATTGTAGCCTGCAGAGATAACAGTGAAACGAGCACAAGCTCATCTAATGACGAATCTCTTTCAGCTTTTAAAACAACTCCTTTAACTATTACATATTTTCCCGAATTAGGCAAAATCTCCGCATACGGAGGCTCAGTTGAACAAATTGAAGTTATTAAAGACTTTATAAAAGAACACGACAAGAAACAATTAATGGCCTATGTAGAACTTTCAGTAATAGAATTAAATGAAACCGGCTCCAAAGAATTCTCAAACACATGGAATTTATGGACACCGTTTATAGCGCTGTCATTTACTCCGTCGGATGGTTTAACAACAAATTCTTTATCTCCGTTCTTTATATGGGGAAATCAATATCCAACAAAAACAACCGTCCAAGAAACAGATAAAGATGGAAATCTTACATCTACAGACACCATTACTACTGTTACAAAATCGAATAACTCGGCTTTAACATATCAATTAAAATATCTTGTTGAAAACGGAAACGGAAGAGTACTGACAAATCCAAAGATAATGGTTACAAACGGCAAAAAAGCAACTATAGATATGACATCTGATTATGTAAAATCAGTTACAAGTCAAATTTTACAGGGTTCTGATACGGTTACAAGTGCAACTCAAAGAACCTATGACATAGGCTCCGATGAAGGTTTATTAATTGAAATAGTTCCTTTTATCTCGCCTGACGGCTATGTGTCAATGAATATTTCACCTGAATTTGCAACAATCAAAAGCCAAGTATATACAACTAATGACTTAGGTCAACAGGAATTAGCGGCAACATTATTGCAAAGGCGTGACTTGGAACTTAAAAACATAAGAATTAGAGATGGTGAAACACTTGTTCTTGCAGGATTAATCAAAGAAAATGAAACTCAAACAGTCCAGAAAATGCCGATATTATCCGATCTTCCTTTTATAGGAGCATTCTTTAGAGGCAATGCAACAAAGAAAACAAGAGAAGAGTTAGTCATAGTGGTTACACCGCATATTGTAAAAGATGAACAAGATTTCACAAATGACAAGATATACGATCTCTAGAAAAAGAAAAGCAAAATGGATAACAGCATAATAAATAAACTAATTAAAAAAATTAATTTTGATTTAGCAAATAAGTTCGAATTAACAGTGGCGGAAGAATTGTCTTTCGTCCCTGTTAATATGCAAAATGATGTATTCTTTATAGCGATTTATTCAAATTCAAATAAAGAAAAAATTACTGAATACGTAAGTAAAATTATAGACAATAAAATAGAATTTATTTATTTAACAAAAGAAAATTTTAAAGAATTATTCAATGCTTTCTTAAAGAAATTCTCTGAAAAATACGGCACTGTCGTCCCGCCTAAAGATTTAAGCCAAGATGTGATTAATTTTGAAAATGAAGAACTTGAAGACATAAACAATATCGAAGAAGAATTAGATATTAATGATGACATAGAAGAAGAGCTTAACATAATTGATGCAAGAGAAGATATTACAACAACACAACCCAACGATCCCAGCTTATACATTGATGTTTCGGACGATATAGGCAGGCATGGCAATAAAAACAAACAAAAAAACAAAAAAAATAAACTCAATCTCGACACCGAAGGAGAGCCCACAGCCGATATAAGCAAAGTAAAATCGCCTCAAACAAAAAAATTAGGTGAAATTTTAATTGAAGAAAATCTTATCAACGAAGAACAACTGCAAATAGCATTAGCGGAAAGCAAAGCGCAAGGAATTCCTCTGGGTTCTATACTTGTTAAAATGGGTTTTGTCACAATTAAAGATCTTAAAGAAGCGCTTGGAGCTCAAATGGGCTTAAAATATGCAACGGCGGAACAATTAAAAGCCTTGCCAACAGCCATTTCAATCTTGCCTGAAGATTTTGTAAAAATAAACAAAGTTATACCATTAAGCATGACAGATAAATCACTTGTTGTCGGGATGGTAAATCCAAATGATATAAAAGTTATAAATGAAATAGTTTATCAAACCGGTTTAAAACCTACTGTAATGCTTGTTACCCATGTTGAATTTGAAAACTTTATCAACACATATTACAACATGGATAAAACCGATACGGATGAACTTCTGCAGCAAATTAATGAAGATGAAAAAATTGAATCAAATTCATCTGAACTTTGGGAACAAGTAGAACAAGAAATTCAAGATTCTGACGGTGCGGTTTCGCAATTAGCAAATAAAATTATTGCAATGGCAATTGACAG
This sequence comes from Candidatus Gastranaerophilales bacterium, assembly GCA_944325655.1. Classification (GTDB taxonomy): domain Bacteria; phylum Cyanobacteriota; class Vampirovibrionia; order Gastranaerophilales; family Gastranaerophilaceae; genus RUG14156. The sequence goes on along the minus strand of CALVAW010000018.1, from coordinate 14,811 downwards.
GCGCGCATCAGATATACACATAGAACCATTATCAGTGGGCTACAGGGTGCGACTAAGGGTTGACGGCTCTTTGCAAGAAGCGCTTAAAATTCCCGCCAAAGTAGATAGCGCTGTTATTTCAAGGTTTAAAGTAATTTCAAGAATGAACATTGCAGAACACCGACGTGCGCAAGACGGTTCATTCACTTTAAAATATAAAAATAAAGCACAAGATTTTCGTGTAAACACATTACCTGTTGCCGGAAAAGAAAAAATGGTAATCCGTGTGCTCGCTCCGCAAATGGATTCCAAAGAAGCAAAAGCAGATAAAATAGAAATAGTAGGTGCTTCTGAAGAAGATATAAAAAAAATTCGATATTTAGTATCATCTCCAAACGGCATTGTTCTGACTTCAGGTCCGACAGGTTCAGGTAAAACAACAACTTTATATGCAATATTAAGATATATGAACTCGGATTCAATCAATATCACAACAATTGAAGATCCTGTGGAAATAAAACTTGAAGGAATTAACCAATCTTCAATAAATACTAAAGCAGGCATTACCTTTGCAAATTCTCTGCGTGCAATATTGAGACAAGACCCTGATACAATTCTAATAGGTGAAATCCGTGACTATGAGACACTTGAAGTTGCAATATCCGCTTCTCTTACAGGTCACTTGGTACTGTCAACAGTCCACACAAACTCTGCAGCTGCAACAATTACACGTTTAATTGAAATGGGAGCCAAAGATTATCTTATTTCATCAACAATCTCAGGTATAATTGCTCAACGTTTAGTTAAAAAATTATGTCCTAACTGCAAAGAAGAATATTATCCAAGCTATGAAGAAGCAAGGCAAATTTTAACAGACCCTATCGAAATACAAAAATTAACTCAGACCAAAATATACAAACCTCATGGATGTCCACACTGCAAAAATTCCGGATATCTTGGTCGTCTTGCAGTCATGGAAATATTGGTTGTTAACAACGAAATAAGAAAAATGATTGCACAAAGAGCACATGATGTTGAAATAGAAGACTATGCAATAAAACAAGGGATGAAAACACTTAAAATGTCCTGCTTAAGACACATACTAGAAGGCAGCACTTCTATAGAAGAACAAGTAAGAATACTGGGATTGGCGAGCGAACAATAATGGCAGTTTATCTTTATACCGCACTAAAAAACAATAGAACAGTAGTTTCGGGTCGTGTAGAAGCAAACGACATTAATGAAGCACGTAAAAAAGTTCGCGGCATGGATTTAATCCCGACATCAATAGTAGATATAGATGCAAAAAAAAACAAAAAAAAGTTTGGGAAAGTTGCAAAAATTAGTGCGCTAAGCTTAAGAGAAAAAATTGATTTTACATCTACGCTTGAAATTTTAACTTCTACAGGCATACCGATTATCGAAGCCTTGCTTTTTGTTGAGCAAAACTCTGATTCAAAAAGAATAAGAAAAATAACACACGAATTCAGAAAACAAATCATTGGCGGTTCAACCTTAGGTGAAACACTCGAAAGATACAGAAATATATTCGGAAGAGTGTATATAGGTTTGGTAAAAGCAGGAGAAGATTCAGGAGAACTTGATAAAACCTTAATGCGTATGCTTGAACTATTAAAAAAACAAGATGCAGTAAAAGGCAAGGTAATCGGCGCATTAATTTATCCTGCTATAGTAATCATGCTTGCAATAGTAGCGGTGGTTATAATGCTTGTGTTTGTTTTTCCTGCATTCGATGAAATGTTTAATAATTTAGGCAAACCGCTGCCTTGGATAACAAAAGCTTGTATGAATCTTGGTGTATTTATGAAGCAATATTGGTTTATACTGGTAGTCGGAATAACACTTATTATATTTGGACTAAATCAAGCCTATCAAAATCCGGTTGTCAGAAAAACAATAGATAAAATTGTTCTTCATATCCCAATGTTATCCGAATTAATGAAATTTTCCAATTTTTCAAATTTTATAGCCGTGCTTCAAGTATCATACGAAGCAGGTATCCCTATTGTCGATTGTTTATTCCTTGCAAATTTAACAATGGATAATTTTATTTTAAAAACAGCAATTATGCAGGTAGCAACAAAAGTGCAACAAGGTACACACCTTTCTGTAGCTCTAAAAAGCGTAAAAGAAGTTCCGTCTATGATGACATTTATGATTGCAACAGGAGAACAGTCAGGTCGTCTTGGTGATTCGCTTTATCATTGCGTAAATTTTATTGACAAAAAACTAGATTCAGTTATTGATGCATTTACCAAACTAATTGAACCCTTGCTTATGATATTTATTGGTATGATAGTCGGTTTCTTGGGATTGGCTCTATACCTGCCATTATTCCAAGCGTATCAACAATAATTAATCGCAAAAATATTAAGTTTATTGCATCTAAAACTTTTATATAATAAAACTATCAGCAATATAAAAAATAACACCGATTCGGGCACGGTGTTATTTTTATATTTAAACTAACAAACACATTATAATATGTTTGATGTAATCATAAAGTGAACTCTGAAACTTGAAGCATCATCAGGTTTATTAACAATAGGAATACCAAAATATACGTTACCTGATAAATATCTGGTCATTTTCAAAACCAAACCGCCGCCGACACTCATTACAAAACTTGAACTCGGCATTCCGATACCATAATCACCAAACCAACCCATATCACAAAAAGCAGCCAGTCTGATAGAATCATCGATGAATCTCAATTTTTCAGGTAAATGATTTAAAAATGGCACAGGAGCTCTTAACTCAGCGGAAGCGGTCACACCATAATCTCTTAAGAAATAACCTTCTTCAAAACCTCTGACAGATGAAATACCACCAATTTGCATTTTATCCGAGTACCAAACATTTCTGTTTACCCATTGACCGTTAGCAGTAAATATACCCATCATTCTCCAAGGCAAAACTTGTAATCTTGCAATTGAAGCCTGAATTTTAACCATTCTGTTTGTCGGAGTTTCTTTTGAATAATATCCGTATAAATCATTTGAAGCACCAAATATATCAATACCTTTAGCTATACCGATATTACCGAACCATTTACCGTAAAAATCATCTTTTACATTTGTTAAATTTAATTTAATAGCTCTTGTCCTGTAACCATACAAATCATAACCTCTTAAAGTCGTATTTGTATTTCTCATATCAAAAGCTATATCACCGTATAATTTATAGTTTTCAGTCTTAATAAGTCTTCTTGATAAATCTATATAGAAATTGTGGGATTTACCCTTGACATCAAAATCTTTCAATTCACCTCTGTCAAGTTTTGTACCCGAATAAGAATAACCTAAATTCAATTTTGTTTCATGACGACCTATGGGAACCGAATAAAATACACCTTGCCCTATAGAACTTCTTGCCAAAGAAGTTGTAGACAAAATCTGATCGCCAAAACCGGTTAAATTACTCATTCCGGCAAATATTACAAAACGATTCAAACCGACAGCAGAACGACCTTGGTTATCAAAACGAAAATCAAAGTCTATAGGAAATCTGTCTTTAACGTTCAATGTAAGATCTGTATATTGTTCAGAATCTTCATTATCTTGAAGAGCAACCGCACCTTTAATATAATCAGTTGCATTTAATTCACGCAAAGATTCTTGTATATCGGCAACATTTAATACTTTATCTTCTTGTATATTTTTATCCTTCAAAAAAGTGGCGCTTAAATATTTCTTTCTCGCCCATTTATTGCCTTCAATTGTAATATTTCCATATTTACCTTCAAGAACAACAATTTCAACATTTCCGTCTTCTACTTTTTGAGGAGGCAAATATGCTGTTGTCGATATATAGCCGTTCTTTTGATAAAATTCCGTAATTGCATTTGCCATACCTATAAGATCATTAATGGTAACTACATCACCTATTCTCTGGCAAACCAAATTCAATAATTGTTCTTCCGTATATTCCGTATTTCCGGTTATATGAATTGAATTAAGGGTAAAACTAACCTCTTTATTCGGAAGGTCTTTCATTTTATCCTTCATTTCCTTATTCATCTCAATTTTTTCTTCAAGGTGCTCTTCTTCTCTGTCATCTCTGATTTTTTGTTCATAGTCTTTAATTTGACGCAAGTTTGTTTGGTCAATTACACCTGCATCAAAATTTCCTATACCATTCGGTATAAGATTTGAACCGGCTTCCGGACCGGCAATTGCACTTGGGGAAGAAATAAACAAACACAAAGCCAGTAATATTGAACTAACTTTAAACTTGTGAAAATCAATCTTTTGCACTTTTCTTAAATTCCTTTATCTTAAACTGTGGAACTTGCACAATAATAAATTATAAAACGTGCAATACTATCATAAAACAACTTTTGCATGATAACAATAAATTATATTGATGATTTTTATCTTACTATAAAAAGAAAAGAATGAAACATTTTTGTCAATATGTTAAATTTTATAAAATTCGTATATATTATATTATATAAAACTTATATAGTTTATTGATTTAAAATTTTTTTTCTGTTACCATTTTTACAAAAATATAATGTAAATTTTTGTAAAGTTAAGTATTGTATCTGAAAAATTTTACCCCCTATGTGGTTTTTATACTATATAAGCATATGGATGCAAAGAAAGATTGTATTTATGAAAGGGAACTATAATGAGTCAATTTAAGAAGAAAATTACAGCCTTTACCGCTATGCTGGCTTTCTTATCAATATCCGGTGCAACAGCCTTTGGCGCATCTGTAGACAATGTTATCGGCAATACCGGAAATATTGGTTTTGGTACATCGGATAACAGACTTGACGTAAATATTACAGGCGGACAGCATGGTGCAGTGGGACAGGTTGATTGGAATGACTTCTCCGTAGGCAGAGGCGAACATGTTAACTTTGGTTTTTCAGGGTTATCACAAACAGTCATCAACCGTGTTTTAGGCGGAAAGATGTCTGATATTCAAGGTAAATTGACTAATTCATGTATAAATGGCGGTAGTTGCGACTCTTTTGCCGCAACAGGCAAGGTAATATTAATCAACCCTGCAGGTGTAATGTTTGGTGCAGGTTCAATGGTTGACTTAAATTCTTTCACTGTTTCCACATTTGATTTTAAAGGTGCAAAAAACCTGAAAGATATGACCGAATCACAATTATCAGCTTATCAATCAGGCGTTTTAAATAAATTATCGCCGACACCTGAAGTAAATGGTGAAAACAGAAGATATGGTTCAATTACGTTTGATTCAAATTATACAGATGCCTTTGAAGAAGCAGGTTTAACTTTCAAGAAAGGCGAAACATTTGTTAATCTTGATGGAACAACATTTGCTCACTTCAATGAAGACGGTACTTTAAACAATGCAAACCCAAATAAATCAATTGCTATAATTTCCGATAACATAAAATACAAAGATTCTTTAATCAGAACGGGAAATAATCACAACTATATTACATCAGACAACTCTCAATCATTCTCAAATGTTAGATTGATTACAGCTGACGGTGTTACATTTGATTATCTTGCAAACGGTTATCTTGATACATTCCAAGTAGCTGAAGATACGGCAAATGACGTTCAAAGAAATATTTCAATAGATAATTCAGGTTTAGCGCCTGATGAAACAGCAATCAGATCAGGGGATGTTCATATTATAAACAAATCAAATGCAGCCGGATCTGATATTAAAATTTCTAATTCGATCATAAAAGGTACAAAATTAATAAATAAAGAAAACGGCGACATTATGATTGTCGGCTCACAAGATGTATTGGTTGATAATTCACGTCTTGAATCAATAAATACAACTGTTAAAGATAAAAACGGAAACACATTAACAACCGAAGGACAAAATGGTGGTGAAGTATTTATTACAGCCGGAAAAGATGTAACGGTAAAAGATTCTCTTGTAATTTCTGCAGGCTCTAAAGATCAACCAGATGGCAGCAATGCAGGCGCAGTAAGAATTTTCTCTTATGGCGGTAAGGCAAAAATAGATAATTCAAAAGTTCTTGCAAAAGGAGATGCTTACGTCCAATCGGTAGACAAAGTTGAAGTAAATAACTCTTTAATACAAGCAAGTAATACCGTAGATCAAAATGATATTACAAATGTAACCCTTGCAGGTGCAGGCGAAGTAAAAGTTCATAACTCTGTTGTTAATGCAACCGGAGATATTGATATGTTATCCGCATATTCAGATGGTTCACTTGCAGGTAATGTAATTATCTCCAGCGACCTTGATAACAATGGAAATAATCAAACATTAATTGCAACCGACGGAAAATTATCAATCCAAGGTTCCAATACTCTAATTGATAACTCATCGCTTGTTTATGATGAAATCAAATTCTATAACGACGGAACAACAGGTTTAAATAACGTCACAGTTGCAAACAATTCAACATTTAGCCCGCTGCAAGCAGACGGAAAAGTTGGCGGAGATATTAATCTTGAAACAAACGGCAACTTCTCGCTTGACAACGCTACAATGAAAAGAGCTGCTTACAGTCTTAAATTTGACAGAAATGAAGATGGCACTCTTGTAGATGATGGAACAGCAGATGCAATAAACTATAAAATCACATTAAACACAGCTGATGCTAATAATCTCAATGTCACATCAACCGAAGGCGATGTAAAAGTGACGAATACATCAAATGTTCACACAAATAACGACATTAATTTATTGTCTAAAAAAGGCGATGTAAAAATCGATAATTCAACCTTAAAAGCAGACAGAAACCTGAAAGCGGAAGCTACAAAAGGCGGTATGTATGTTAAAGATAATTCAATAGTAAACGGCGGCAACGATGTAACCCTTGAAGCTTATGAAACAATTACATTCGGAAAACAAGGAGCTGAAAACATCAACATTGATAACTCAGTTAAAATAGCTTCAGGTGCAGATATGTATATAACATCAACAGGCGGCGACATTAATGCAGAAAAAACAACAATGCCGATTCTTGAATATGGAGACAGATTAACATTTAATGCAAAAGGAGATAATACTTTCACAAGCCAAGATTCTCTAAAATCAGTAAATGTTGATTACATTGCAGGCGGTGCCAATAAATTCTACACCCAAGGCGATATTCAATTTGTCAATTCATCATTTGAAGCTCCGGAAAACTTTATTGAATCCGGTCATGATGTAATTATGAACAACTTAACAATTAAACAAGCAACTGCTAATGCAAAAAATACAACAACTGAAATATTTGCTAACGGGGACGTTACAACAAATGATGTTACCGGAACAGCTGCTGCAGATGTTGCTGAAAAAACACATAAATTCCCGCAAAGCGTATCAACCGACAGAACAGGTACAGGTAAAACCGTTCTTGATGTAAACAAAACCAAATTAAAAATTACAACAGAAACGGTAAAAGATGCTAATGATCCTACAAACGGCAGCATAGTAGTTGACTTGAAAAATGCTAACAATAAAGATGCCGGTGTTGAAATGGTTGCACAAAATGTTGAAAAACTTGACAAAGATCCTACAGGAGGCCACTTCAAAGAAGGATACTATTTATCAGGTACTCAAAAATGGGATGAAAATTCAAAACAATATGAAGGACCGGAAGTACACATCAATGCTGTTGATAATGAACTTGCAGTTTCTAAAATCATAACTGATAAATTGTTTACGGATGCAAATGATAAGATGTATGCATCGGATACCACTCTAACAAAAGAACAGTTAGCGGGTCTTCCGGAAAATACTCCGTCAAAAGGCTATATAGAAGTAAGAGACTATATGGGCTTCAATCAAGATAAAGACTTTGCAAAAGATCCGACTGATTTCGATTACACCGGAAACTATGTTAAAGGGCAAGTTACAACAGATGACGGAGTAATTGATGTATATGAAAAACATACAATTAACTTTGGAGATACAAACGAAGACTTTATCTTAGTTTATGACAGACCGGTTGAAGAAGAACCATGTCCTGAACCGCCACCGGTAGATCCGAGTGATGACAATATTGATTCTTTAATCAATCAAATTAAACTTCCGAGAGAACAGGTTGAAATCTCTAAAACTTCTAAAGTTTCAGATAACACTGTTGACCAAACATCAAACATAATGTCAGCAGCGGCCAAGGTAGATCTTGGACAAGATAACAAAACTGATGATAAAGACGAAGAAGAAAACGAATAAAAATTATTAAACATATTAAAATAGACCGCTTAATTAAGCGGTCTATTTTAATTTATAAATTATTGTTGATAAATCCAAACATCAAATCCTTGTGATTTTAATTTTTGTGCTTGACTTTTTGCAATAGAAAAATCTTGAAAAGAACCCATTTGAACACTAAAAACATCACCCACTTTACGAACAAAAGGAGTAAGAGAAGGATCTTGAACTTTAATAGCAGTTTGCATTTTTTTAGCTTCGTCAAAACTTGAATATCTGCCGATTAAAACCTTAGACATAATAGTAACATTCTTTTCGGGCAATGTCTCTTCGTGTGTTTTTTTTGTAATACCTGAAATTTCTTCTATTACTTCTGCTACTTTATTTTGCTCTTTAACCAAGACCTCGGCAGGTTTGATTGTTTTTTGAACATTCAAATCCTTATCAATATGAACCGGATCAATAACTTCAGAATTTACCTTCTCTTTTTCTATAATTTTAGCTTCACTCGGAGCATTCTCTTCTTGTTGAATCAACAGCAAACGAGAATCAATCTTTCTTTGCTGCTCATCTTCTACTATGGGTGAATGTCCGGAAAAATTCTCCATAGTATCCGGATTTCTCAAAGATAAATCTCCCTTTGAATATTCAATATCCATTTTAGACGAATATTTCATTATAAAAATAACTATTGCAATAAAAAATATTATAAATGTTGTCAAAAAAAGTTGAAAAATAAGATTTAATCTGGAAACAGGCTTCTGGGATTCCTGTGCTTCAGATTGAATTTTATTTTTTTTATATGCAAAATAATCGGACGTGTTAAAATTCATCTAATTTAAACCCCTTACTTTGTATGTTGCTTTTTTAATACTCTCTGCTTCAAATTTAAAATGTTCCATAACTTCCAGTGCAAAATTCTTTACATCAACAATTCCCATCTCGCTTAAATCCGATACATTAATAATGGCACCTTCTTTTATGATATTCAGAGCTGTATGAACAAGAGAAGACGTAGTTGATTTTGTAGCAATCGATACAGATAGTTTTCTGTTATCGTAAAATAAATCGTCTCCGTCTCTTAATACTTTAACACCATGCGTCTCGAGCGTTTCTTTAATTATACTTACAAATAATCTTTGAGCCCACACCATTTGCTCAAGCGAAAAATCAAAACACTCAATTATAAAATTTAACATTTTTTTTGAATATATTGGTTCATTGTTAATAACATCTTCTATATCAACCATCTCATCGAGCATAACATCAACCTCACCGATAAAAGAAACAATCGCATCTCCTAAAATATTAAAATTTTTATATATCCAATGAGGCGAAAGCTCTTTGCCTGTATATTTTATTTCTTTGTCTGTAAAATGTATTTGCATTTAAAATAATTCTCCAATAAGCTCCGGTTTTTTACTTTTTTTTATAGCTTCATATAACAACTTACACGACATGCACTTACCGCAATGTTTTTTACCTGTATTTGTATTAGAATCATAGCAACTTTTTAAAAATTTTAAAGGTACATTATTGTCTATAGCATAATTTATAATTTCCAATTTATCAAATTGTAAACAAGGTGCAAAAACTTTAGGTTTATATAATGTTGATAATTTGAAAAATTCATTACTAATACTTACAAACTCCGAAGAATTATCCGAAAAATCAACTGCTTCTTCTTTGTTTGCACCAAAAATTACATAATCATATTCAAATTTATCGCAATAGCAAGCTGCAATATTCAAAAACAAACCATTTCGATTAGGAATCCATACTGAAGAAAAATCATTCAAATCGTCACCCATGCCAACTAGGGAGCAATTTGAAATATTTTTTAAAAACATCAAATCAATTATTTCCAATTTAACGTTATAATATTCTGCTATTTGACTTGCTGCTTTCTTTTCTTCAAGCACTGCTTTTTGCCCGTAATTAAAAAAAAGCGCAAGACTAATATCAAAATGTTTTTTTGAAATATCCAAAGAAACCAAGCTGTCCAATCCGCCGGATAAAAGTATAATTCCTTTTTTACGCATCTTTATCCTCATATACCAGGATTAATTTTTTTGCATGTTCTATTATCTCGTCATCAAAATCTCCTGCTATGACTTCATCGAGTATTTTTCTGTCTGATAAGTTATACAATGCAATCAAAGCATTCTTTTTAACCTCTAAACTGGAATCATATTTTAAGCAATCATATATAATATTATAACTTTCATCAACATCCATATTCATAATTGCCTCAATTGCACTAATTCTAATTTTTTCAGACGAATCGGAAAGAGTTTTTTTTAATATTTCAAGCGCCTTCGCATTTTTTGAACTGTCAAATTTAGACATTGCCTCAATTATTTTCTCTTTTAAAAATTGAAATTTGTCCAAAAACATTTGTTTTGCACTAATAATTGAATCAAACACATCAAGCGCTCTATCATCCCCCAACATTCCAAGAGCAGTAACGGCCGATTCTTTAACATAAGCCGACTTTTCTTTATCATCACAAACTACATTAATCAAAGAATCAAACGCAACTTTATCACCAATTTTACCTAGCGCTTCCGCTGCAGCCAATCTGATTTTATAATTTGAATTTTTATCATTTAAACAAAATAAAAGAGCAGGAACACATTCAGGGCTCCTATAACCCGATAAAGTTTTAATTGCAAGAACTTTTAAATTCAAAAAATCAAAATCCGTATTCTTAAGCAATATAAAATCAATCAGCGCATCTTTGTTTTGTATGAATTTATGCTTATTGATTCTCCTTATTGTTTCGTTTAAAACATTATATTCTCTCTTGTTTTCAAGAATATAACTAAAAACAAACGCTAAATTTGCTTTTGTAAACCTTTTTTCCATTTCATCAAATAAAGATGCAATATTTCGGTTGTCAGCTATATTATCATTTAAGTATGTGACTATGTCTTTGCAAAAAAACTCTTTCATCACCCAAGCCGCTATAATTTAATAAAAAAATTTAATCATAAATAAAAAAGCTTGTAAACTTTTTTTAACAGAACATTAAAACACCCTTTAAAACATGCTGTTTTAATGTTAAAACAAAACAGAATATAAATTAGAGTTTATTTTGGAAGATGTCGGAAGTTTCTTATCAGCAAGCAGTCGAGCAAATAAAAAACAGTTTAGATATAGTTGACGTTGTGTCAAAATATGTTGTGCTTAAAAAAACCGGAAGAAATTTTCAAGGTTTGTGTCCTTTTCATAACGAAAAGACACCTTCATTTGTTGTAACTCCCGATAAACAAATTTTTAAATGTTTCGGATGCGGAGAAGGCGGAGATGTTCTGACCTTTTTAATGAAAATAAACAACCAATCCTTCGCAGAAGTTATTGAAGAACAAGCAGCAAACTTAGGAATAGAACTTCCAAAAAGAAACATTAAAGATTTATCAAAACATAAAGCGGAAAAAGAACGATTATACGATGCTATGGAACAAGCTTGTAAATTCTTCAAAAACAATCTTGAATCCAACCAAAAAGCACTTGAATATCTTGAAAAAAGAGGTATTAATGAAGTTGCAATTTCAAAATTTTTCTTAGGATTAGCACCAAAGGGCAATTTTGAATTAAAAACTCACTTAACTAATCTTGGCTTTACAGTAGAAGAATTAAATAAAGCCGGCCTTGTATATGAAAAAGAAGGAACTTTTTTTGACAGATTTAAAAACAGAATAATTATCCCCATAAAAGACATCAATTCCAACACAATAGCTTTTGGTGCAAGAGCAATTATCGAAGGACAAATGCCGAAATATATAAATTCACCGGAAAGCATAATATACAATAAAAGTTCGGTTTTATTCGGTTTAAACAGAGCAAAGGATTCAATTTCAAAAAATGATGCTGTTATTTTTATGGAAGGCTATTTTGATGTAATTTCAGCACATTTAGGAGGAGTGGAAAATGCCGTTGCAACATGCGGAACTGCTCTAACGCCGCAACATATTAAATTAATAAGCAGATACAGTCCTTCAAGAAGAATTTTTCTTGCTTTTGATACCGATTCTGCAGGAAAAAAGGCAATAGAGCATGGAGCCGACGTAATCAAAAATATTTTCTCCGCACTCGGCGATATCAAACAATACGATTCTAATTTTCGAGAAAATGAAGAAAATGTATGCGAAATTCGTGTGGTCTCTGAAATCCAAGGCAAAGATCCCGATGAATTTATAAGAGAATTCGGAGGTGAAGAATATTTAAAAAAAGTAAATACAGCACCGCTTCTTCTGGATTATCAAATTAATCAAATATACAAAGAAATAAAGGGAAATATAACACCGCAGGAAAAAAGTCATTTTGTCATACAAATTGCCGATATTTTATATCAAATTAAAAATCCTGTAATTTTGGACGATTATATAAAAGCAGCTGCTTTCAAACTTGATATAGCAGAATCAATTTTAAAAACGCAAATATTAAACAAACAAGCAGACGAGTTTGGGATTTTAAAAATTGAAAACGAAAATCCGGCAGACAAAATAAAAATACCAAATAAAGACTCAGCAAACCTATACGGACTAATGGAAGAAAACTTGATAAAACTTGCTTTTGCAGCTGACACAGAAGATAAAAAAAATTATTTAAAAGAAAAATTATCAGGATATAATTCACAAAATGAAGAGAACTCGAAGATATTAGAAAGCATTGACAAAAAATTTTACGAAGTAAATAATGTTGACGAACTAGCAAAAAAACTTTTTTTGGGGTTTTATAATGAACAGCAAATCCAAAAAAAAATCTCAGACAATATTTTTTCTTCGCATGAATTTGACAACTTGTCGCAAGAAGACTATAAGCAAGCAGTCGATGAGACATTTATAAGACTCGATAATTTAAAAAAACAATATAGAAAAAATGAGTTGAAAAAAATGTTAAAAGACAAAAATTTAACAACCGAAGAAAAACTTGAGATTTCAACAAAAATTTTTCAAGAACTTAAAAAACAATAAAAGATTGGAGATAATTAATGAGTAGAAAAAGAAATTCCGACAGTTCAGTAATTAATGTTATAGATAAAACAGAAATGATTGAAGAAGATGAATATTTCGAAGGCACCGGTCTTGAAACAGACAATATCTCTAACATTATGAGAACTCAAGGCGTAAGCACCGTTGAATCATCCGGTGTATCAACCTTTTTCGACCAACAAGATAACGACGTAGATTCAGAAACAGATTTAAGCATTCCAAGAGGAATATCTGTTGACGACCCCGTTAGAATGTATTTAAGAGAAATCGGCAGAATAAAACTTTTAACCGCAGATGAAGAAATAGATTTGGCAAGAAAAATTGTGGCCGGCGGAAACAGCGGAGCAGTTGCAAAAAGAAAACTTGTACAAGCAAACCTCAGACTTGTTGTATCCATAGCAAAAAAATATGTAGGCAGAGGCATGTTATTTCTCGATTTAATCCAAGAAGGAAATCTTGGTTTAATTCGTGCCGCTGAAAAATTTGACCATGAAAGAGGCTATAAATTTTCGACTTATGCAACTTGGTGGATTCGTCAAGCAATCACAAGAGCAATTGCTGATCAAGCAAGAACAATAAGAATTCCTGTTCACATGGTTGAAACAATTAACAAATTAAAAAAAGTTACACGCAAACTGGCGCAAGAACTTGCAAGAAAACCTTCGGAAGAAGAATTATCCGCAGAAATGGGAATTTCAATTAATAAATTAAGAGAAATAATCAAAGTAGCTCAAGAACCCCTATCTCTTGAAACTCCGATAGGAAAAGAAGAAGATTCAAGATTAGGAGATTTTATCGAAGATAAAGACGCTGATGCCCCTGTAAAAACAGTTGCTCACGAATTGCTAAGAGAAGATTTAGCAGAAGTTTTAGGATCACTTTCGCCCAGAGAAAGAGATGTTTTGAGATTACGTTTTGGCATGGATGACGGACGTCAAAGAACACTCGAAGAAGTAGGACAATTATTTGGTGTAACTCGTGAACGTATCCGTCAAATTGAAGCTAAGGCCCTCAGAAAACTTCGCCATCCAAATCGTTCAAAAAGACTAAAAGAATATGTAGAAGTATAAATTTAAGCCCTCAGCAAAGAGGGCTTAAATATTTTTTATTAAACCTTCATTTATGAGAACTCTTCTGACTTTTTGTTCAAAATCGTCATTATATGAATTTTTATCCAAAAACATAGGCATTATACCCGCCAATAAATAATTTAAATTTACATTATAGTCTCTTAATAACAATACTAATTTTTCATTGTTTAACAATGTTCTATCTGTTTCAATATTTGAATAAAATTGCTTTGATATACCTAATGCAGCACCAAGCTGCTCTTGAGTTAAATTCAAAGAACATCTGATATTTTTAAGTCTTTTTCCTTGCGTAGACATAAATTACCTAATAAGTATTTATATATATTGACAAGTATTGTAATTTATGTATATAATAATATTGAAGATATAATACAACAATTACACATATAACTATACTACAAAAAGTATTTTTGTAGCCAGCATGTAATTTTGTAGTGCCTTTAATTTAAAAAGGTGATTTTTTGTTGCAAATTTTGGAAATATTAAATGAGTAAATATAAGTCCGCTTTTTCTTTAATCGAATTAATGATTAGCTTGATTACAATAAGTTGTATAGCAGCAGCTTTCACTCCCGTTGTAACAAAAAGATTAACAAAATCTAA
>CALVAW010000017.1 GCA_944325655.1 Candidatus Gastranaerophilales bacterium | reverse complement strand
TGATAAAATTATCATCCTTTTTTTTCTTTAAATCAAAATTTTTTATTATATAATTAGGTAACTAAAAACTATAGGTGAATATGTCAAAAAATAAAGCAAAATTAATAATATTTACAGGACCCTCAGGGGTCGGAAAAGGAACAATATTATCTGATTTTTTTAAAAAAGTAGATAACAATATTGTATATTCGATTTCAAACACAACCAGACAACCCAGAGATGGCGAAATTAACGGAATGCATTATTTCTTTATTTCAAAAGAAGAATTTGAAAAACTAATTAAAGAAAATTCTTTTCTTGAATACGCATGCTATAGCGGAAATTATTACGGAACAAGCAAAAAATTTGTGGAAGAAAAATTGCAAGAAGGAAAAAGTGTTTTACTTGAAATTGAATTACAAGGCGCACTGCAAGTTATGCAAAAATGCCCTGATGCAATTACGATATTTATTAAGCCTCCAAGCTTTGAAGAGCTTGAAAATCGTTTAAGAGGAAGGCACAGCGAAAATGAAGAAACAATACAAAAAAGACTTAAAGCTGCAAAAGAAGAACTAAATAATGCAAATAAATTCCATTACGTAATTGAAAACAAAATTGTAGGTGAAGCAGTAGATGAATTAATAAAAATATATAACAAGGAAACAAAATGAAAGATATGAAAAAAAATATACTGCTTGGCATAACTTCATCAATAGCAGCATATAAAGTATATGAATTGATACGATTATATAAAAAAAATAATTACAATGTTAAAGTGATTTTAAGTGAAAATGCGCTTAATTTTGTATCACCGCTTGTTTTGGAAACATTATGCGAAAATGAAATTTATTATAAGCAATTCACTCCGAGAACAAATGTCGAACACATTGGCCTTGTTGATTGGGCTGATATTTTTATAATTGCACCAATTAGCGCAAATACAATTTCAAAATGTGCAAACGGAATTGCAGATAATCTTTTATGCAGCGTATTTTGTGCCTTTTTGTCCACAGAAAAACCTGTACTTTTTGCACCTGCAATGAATACCAATATGTGGAACAATCCCTTTATAAAAGAAAATGTTGAAAAACTAAAAAAACAAAATATTAATTTTATAGATCCGCAAGAAGGGTTTTTAGCCTGCGGAACAAACGGTTGCGGAAGATTAGCCGACATTAATATAATATATGAAACAACTCTAAAATATCTTTTTCAAAACAAAAAAAACAATAATAAAAAAATTATAATTACTATGGGCGGAACAAAAGAGGCAATCGATAATGTGCGTTGCATCACTAATTTTTCATCAGGCAAGATGGGAAGAGCGCTTTGTAAATGGGCGTATAGACTTGGTTATGAAGTCTGCTGTATTTCAACACTTCCTTTAGAAAATGAAACATACAAAACAATAAACGTATCTACTGCACAAGAAATGTTAAAAGCTGTACAAGAAAATGATTTTGATTACTTAATTATGGCAGCTGCAGTATGTGATTTTAAGGTAGAAAATAAGTCCGAACACAAAATATTAAAAGAAAACATTAAAAATGATTTTGAACTTAAACTAACCTTTAACCCTGACGTAATAAAAACCATAGCTGAAAACAAAAAAGAAAATCAAAAAATTACAGGTTTTTGTCTTGCAGATGATGATCCTGTGAATTGCGCAAAGAAAAAACTGCAAAACAAAAATCTTGACTTTATTGTTGCAAACGAAATAAAAACGGCTCTAAATACAGATAAAAACAAGGTTACAATTATTGAAAAAAGTGGTAAAATTATAAATATAGATTTAGATACAAAAGACAACATTGCAAAAAAGATTTTGGAGGTTGTTTGTGATTAAAACCGATTACATTATTTCAAAAATTGAAAAATATGCCTCTTTGGAATTAGCAGAACCATGGGATAATTCAGGATGGCAAATAAATCTGGAACATGATTATACAAACAAAGTCCTTGTAGCGCTGTCTTTTACAAGAGATGTTTTAGAACAAGCCGTCACAAACGATTGTGATTTGATAATTACCCATCATCCTCTTATTTTTAATTCTATAAAAAAAATTGATAATTCACTTATAACTGAAGCTATAAAAAACAACGTTTGCGTATATTGCGCACACACCAACTTAGACAAAACCTATGGTTCCACAACAGATGCGCTTTGCGGAGTTTTAGGACTGCAAAATTTAATAACAGTTGAGGACTATATTAAAATAGCCCATCTCAAAGATGAATTTGCACTGGAGCAAATGATTAAAAATATAAAACAAGCTCTCAATTTAGAACACATAAAATTAATCAATCCGAATAATATAGACATAGTAAAAAATGTAGCAATTTGCGCCGGCGCAGGCGGAAGTTTTATCGATAAACTTAAAGAATACGACATTGATCTTTATATTACAGGAGATATTAAATTCCATAAAGCGCTTGAAGTTGAAGGCTTTGCTGTCGTAGACATAGGACATTTTGAATCTGAATTACCTGTTTTACCGCTAATCCAAGGTTTAATTGCAAAAACAAAAGTAGAAGTATTAATCGCCAAGGAAGAAAAACCTTGGATAGTCGTATAGAGGCAAAATGACAATTCGTTTTCTAACATCAGGTGAATCACACGGAGAAAAACTAAATGCTATAATCGAAGGAATACCGTACGGTTACGAGCTGGATTTTGATTTCATAAACAATGAGCTTGCTTCAAGACAAAAAGGTGTCGGACGAGGCAACAGAATGAATATAGAAAAAGATAAAATAAAAATTACCTCAGGCGTCAGATTTTCAGTAACTACAGCAAGTCCGATTGCTATTGAACTTCAAAATAAAGACTGGAAAAATTGGATTTATCCAATGAGTATAGAAAAAATAAATTTTTTCGAAATTGACAAAAATTTACAAGATACAATAAAAGAAAAAATAAAAGAAAAAAAAATAACAAAACTGCGCCCAGCGCATGCGGACTTAGCCGGAATTTTAAAATACGGATTTGATGACATAAGATATATACTTGAGCGCTCAAGCGCCAGAGAAACAGCAACCAGAGTAGCAGTCGGCGCAATTTGTCAAAATATTTTAAAATTTTACAATATAACATTTAACTCAAAAATAATTTCTATTGGTGAGTGTGATGATGAAAAAAGATTTCAAGAATATATAGAAAGTTTTAAGAAAAAAGGCGAATCACTGGGTGGTGTTGTACAAATCACAGTTAAAAATTCTCCCGCAGGATTAGGCAGTTTTACTCATTGGGACAGAAGGCTTGACGGAAAACTTGCGCAAGCATTGATGTCAATTCCTGCAGTCAAATCCGTTGAAATCGGGCTTGGAAAGGATTATGCAAAATACAGCGGTTTTAAATCCCATGATGAAATATTCGAAGAAAATGGCAAATACTATCATAAGACAAATAACTCAGGGGGTATTGAAGGCGGAATGAGCAACGGCGAAGATATTGTTTTAACAATAGCAATGAAGCCCATCCCTACTATGAAAAAAGCACTCAACAGTGTGGAAATAAAAACGCACAAAAAAACAAAAGCACACTTTGAAAGAGCAGATATTTGTGCCGTAGAAGCTTGCGGTGTCGTTGCAAAAAATATGAGCGCAATAATCATTTTAGACGCATTTCTTGATAAATTTGGAAGAGATTGCAAGAAAGATATTGATTTAGCATTTAAAAACTATCAAAAGAGGACAAATGAAATATAAAAAAATTGCGCTTATAGGCATGATGGGAAGCGGAAAAACCACCGTTTCAAAAGAGCTCAGCAAAAAAATAAATATAGAACTTTTTGAAACTGATGAAATTTTTGAAATCAAATATAAAACAAAAATTAAA
The DNA here is from genome assembly GCA_944325655.1 of Candidatus Gastranaerophilales bacterium. GTDB lineage: Bacteria > Cyanobacteriota > Vampirovibrionia > Gastranaerophilales > Gastranaerophilaceae > RUG14156. The sequence goes on along the minus strand of CALVAW010000017.1, from coordinate 36,459 downwards.
GATTTCTTTAAATTATACGGAGAAGAAAAATTCAGACAACTTGAAACAAATATATTAAAAGAAATAACAACAAAAAATAATTTTATAATTTCAACAGGCGGCGGAATGGTTCTCGAACCAGAAAACAGAAAAATTTTATTTTGCACTGATATAATCACTTTTTATTTAAAAACAAGTACTAAAACTATATTTGAAAGAATAAAAAATGATACCGAAAGACCTTTATTGTTAGTTGAAAATCCCAAAAAAGAAATCGAAAATATCCTCAAAAAAAGAGAGTTATTTTACGAAAATGCGAGCAAAACAATAATAACAGATAACAAAACAACAAAAGAAATAGTTGAGGAAATATACAAAACATTATGAATAAAATAACGATAAAAAACAATGAAAATACAGAAAGCGAAATATTTATAGAAAATGACATCTCTAAAAAAATTCAAGATTTTTTTGAAGATAAAAGATATTTCTTAATTACCAATACTACTCTGGCAAAATTATACCCTGAAATTTTATATAAATTTAATAAAAAAAGAATAATTATAATAAAAGACGGTGAAAAATACAAAAATTTCAAAACCTGCAACTATATACTAAATGAACTGTTGAAAGAAAAAATAGAAAGAAAAGATTGCATCGTAGCCCTTGGCGGTGGCGTAGTCGGAGATATGGCCGCATACTGCGCAAGCACAATACTAAGAGGGGTCGAACTTATTCAAATTCCCACCACCTTGCTTGCTATGTGCGACTCTTCTATAGGTGGTAAAACAGGATACAATACTCCTTTTGGCAAAAATTTAATCGGAACTTTTTATTGTGCAAAAAAAATCATTATTGATCCTCAATTTATAAATACTCTGGATAATTCAAATTATAAATGCGGATTAGGAGAAATATTAAAATATGCTTTCATAGAAAAATCTTGCAAAAATAAAAAACTATACAATCTTTTAAATTTTCTCACAATAAACCAAACACAAGACGTAAAGAACGAAATGCCTTATATAATAACCTGCTGCGCTTCGCTAAAAGCTAATGTTGTCTCCTTGGATAAAAAAGAAAATAATCTGAGAAAAATATTAAACCTTGGACACACGTATGCTCATGCTATTGAAACTTATCTTAAATATAAAAAAATATCCCATGGTGAAGCAGTAAGCTACGGAATAAAATACGCAGCACAATTATCGTATAATTTAAGTAAAATAGACAAAGAATATTACAACAAAATAAATTTTCTTATAGATAAATTTTCTCTAACAAATAAAAAACTTAAATTAAAAAAAGAAAAAGTAATAGAATTAATGACGCACGACAAAAAAGTGCAAAACGGAAGAATTAACTTGCTGCTTCCAGTTGCCCCTCTTGAAGTTGCGCTTTTTGATAATATAGATTTGCCTTCGCTTGAAGCTTCTTTGCTTTAGCAAAATTTCCAAGTTTCTCCATTACTCTTGAAGCCTGCTCATAATTATAAGCCATTTGCTCATAACTTTCGTCTGTACGGGAAAAAGCCTGTAAAGCATTTTTATAGCTATCCAGAGCCCTCTCGTTATCCCCCATATATTCATAATTTTGAGCATTAGAAGAATATGTTTTACCGATTAATCCGTCATTATTGCTATCTTTTGCAACGTCAACCGCTAAATCAAAATAATCAGCAGCCCCCTTATTATCATATTGTTTTGCATACAAACCCGCAATACTTGTTAAAGCGCGTGATTGTATGTTTGGGTTTTCTGCTTCCGCACTATAAGCAACTGCGGACAGATAATTGTCCAAAGCCGGCGAAAATTCACCAAATTCATCATATATCGAACCGGATCTGAAAAAAGCTTGAGATTTTAAATTAAATTCACCTGCTTTTGCAGCTTCCCAATAATCACGAAGCGCATGGTCAACATAATCATAATCATCAAAAATTTTACCTCTTTCAAAATGTATAGCTGCTCTTATATTCTCATTAAATTCATCTGCTTGAGAAAGTATTCCCAATGCTTCATTTAAAAGATTAAGCGCATCCGTATCACCCTGATTTGTTTGCGGCATTTTTTTTGCTGAAATGAATAACTCTCTTGCCTTCTTATCGGCACTGTTAATTGGAGAAAATAAAGAAATCCTATCTTGCGTATTGTCGGAAATTTGAGTATTTGCTTGTTCGTTTAATTCAAATTCATTTTCAATCTCTAAAATTTCACTCTTAGGTTCGACTAAAATAGCAGCTTCCGGAACTTTTGAAGAAATTGTTAAAAACTTTCGACCGGACTCTAATTCTTCAACATTTTTTTCACCGGCATTTTTTTCAACCGTATTAACTTCAAAATTTGTGTCTATATCTGAATTTGCCTGAATTTTATCTTTTGCTTTTTGAGGAAAGTCTAATAAAAAATCAGGATTTATTTCATCAGGGTTTGATTTTAAATTAATCTTTTGTAAAAAAAGTGCATCAATCCAACCTTCTACAACATTCGATTGCTTATTTAAACTTTTTGCAATAAAAGCATCCGATATTTTTGCAGCATTTTTTAAATTCGCAACTATAATATCTTTTGAAGGGTTCTCCTTTAATGATTCTTTTTCAACAAGATGCAAATAAGCGGACACTTCTTCTTTTACATCATCAGGTGCATTTATTGCAAGGATTGTATTTCTAAAATCCATCAAAACCTGAGAAATATTTATTTGTCCTCGTGTATAATCAATCGCAACTTTTGTTCCGTTCGGAAAAGTATTATGCTTTTTACTATCTTCGGACACAGAAATACTTCCGGTGTTTTCTGCTTCAGATTTACCGGAATTATACTGGTTATGCTTTCTATAATTTATATTTATAGGATAAATCGAATTGTACAAACTTTAACCTCGATACTTTTCCCCATAAGTATTATAGAGAAAAACACATGCCCTTTAGTCATACATTTGTATTAAAAATTGGCTGCTATACAACAATAATTTAACAATTTTTATAAAAAAATCAAATTGCAGAGGCGCTACTTTAAAAAATTATATATTTTTTTACAATACTTAAAAAAAGAAGATTTAAGTCATGGTTTTTATTATAATATTATTGTATTACTTAGGAGTTTAAACATGCCTCAATATGTGTTTAAAATGAAAAAAGGCGAATTAGAGATAGAATTTTCTTCCGATGATGCGGAATTTGTCGAACAACAGCTTGAAAAATGGAGAGAAGAAATTCTCAAAAAACAAGCACAATAGAATTAGGAAAAAATGTACTATAACATTAAAATTAAATCGCAACAAAGCGAATTTACTTTAGAAAGCAATGATAAAAATGTAACGCAAAGAGAAATGGATATTTATTTTGCATACATTTTTGATGCCAGCGAAAGTTTTAAGTCAAAAATTAAAAAAATAGTACTAAACAATGAAAATCTAAAATCTATTGAAGATATTGAAAAATTAGCCAAAGAAGCAAGAATAAAAAAAGAAAATATTATCCAAAACGAAATAATTGAACAATCAAAAAGCAATACTTTAAACCCGGAGAACCATCAATCACAAAATATTGCTGAAATAAGCCAGCGCAATGAAAAAGATACTTATATAAACAGCGAATCCGATAAATTTAAAAATACAAAAAACAGCATTTCACAAAATAATACTCAAATAACTCCAGATAAATCAAAAAATACTTCAACATATATTGAATCTAAAAATATTGAAAAAAAAGAACCGCTTAAAACAATTGAATTAAGCGAAAAAGCAAAGCAAAATATAACCTCTAAAAACACCATAGATGAAATATTAAAGCTTGCTAAAAATGAAATAAGTTTAATTGATTTGTCTCACAACGAAACAAGTAAAACAATAAATATCGGACACAGCCAATATGATGAAAATTATAACAACGGAATTATAAGATTTGAAGTTGATAAAGAAAGAGCTTCAAAAATCAAAAATGAACTTATAGAACAAAGAGAATTATACAGAAACAAAAATCAAACAAAAATAAATGATATATTCTCTATAAGTAATGCATCAGAAAATGAAAAACTGATTGAAGAGTGCAACAAACAAAACATTGTTTCAATAAAACAAAATGAAGACAACTATTCCTTATTGCAGGATGAAAAAAGCCATACAAACACCCTAGCTGAAGAAAATCAAGCAATTCTTCAAAATACTGCAAATAATGATAAAAATGACAATGACAAAATTTCTTTGGATGAAGTCCAAATAAATTTGTCTAAAACAGGATATAACGACAAATACATCGGCACAAAACCCGAAATTGAACTTAAAGAAGAAAATACACAAGCCCCTTATATTGAGTTTAATATTTTTCTTGCAGGCTTTTTTACAACAGAACTTATTGACGAATTTTTAATATGCGCTTATTATATTAAAAACATCCTTCACAAAGAAGATTTCACGATGAAATTTTTAAATTCAAAATTATTTCCTGCAACGGGAAAAATTGCCGACATGACCATAACTGCTGCTTTGATTGAAAAAGGATATATTAAATCAATTGATAACGGCGATTCGGTAACTTATTCAATTACGCCTGAAGGCGAAAATTATTATACGCAAGCATTAAGAGTTGGAGAATAAAGTAGCTTTTGAATTATATATTCATCTTCTTAATTTTAATTTCATTTATTTGTGCAGCAATAAACGGTAAAACGGATGTTGTAATGGATGCAATGCTAAAATCCGGACAAAAAGCAGTTGAAATAGCCTTTGGGTTAATTGGCATAATGGGTTTATGGATTGGGATTATTAATATAGCAAAAAAATCAGGTCTTATAGAAATTTTTTCAAAAATAATCAAAAAACCTCTGACAATAATTTTTCCTGATTTAAAAAGCAATGACGAAGCATTATCGGATATAGCATTAAATATAAGCGCAAATGCTCTCGGGCTAACAAATGCGGCAACACCTTTCGGTATTAAAGCAATGGAAGATATGCAAAAAAATAATGAAAATAAGTCCCACGCAACAAATTCAATGTGCACTTTTCTTGCAATAAATACAGCAGGTTTTCAAATAGTGCCTGCGGTTGTACTTGCAATATTAAGCTCAGCCGGAATGAATAACCCCTCTCAAATAATAATGCCGACTCTTATTGTTACTTCAATTGCCTTTATATCTGCATTATTTTTTGTAAAGTTATTAGAAAGGGTTTTTAAATGATTGATTTTTTAAATACTCTTTCCATATATATTTTGCCTGTAATAATTACTATAATTTTATGTTGGGCATTATACAAAAAATCACCAGCATACGAAAGTTTTGTGGAAGGCGCAAAAGAAGGTTTCACTATTGCCGTAAAAATAATACCCTATTTAATAGCCATTATGGTTTGCACATCAATGTTGAGAGCAAGCGGAGCTATGGAAATATTGCAAAATTTTTTAAAACCTGTTTTAAATTATTTTCACGTTCCCGCAGAAACAACAATACTAATGGTTACACGTTCGCTTTCCGGTTCTGCAACTTTGGGCGTTTTATCAGATATAATAAATCAAACCGGAGTTAACTCATACGCAACAAAACTTGCAGCTGTAATAACAGGCAGCTCGGAAACTACATTCTATGTGGCATCGGTCTATTTCGGTGCAGTAGGAATTAAAAAATTCAGACATGCTCTCCTTGCAGGCATTCTTGCAGATATAGTTGGAATAATTGCTGCAATATGGATATGCACGATTTTCTTTTTATAAACTATTCAAAATATCCTACATAATTTAAATTGCGATAAAATCCGTTATAGTCCAAACCAAATCCAACAATAAACTTGTCATCCATCTCAAAAGCATAGAAATCCGGCTCTATATCAAATTTTCGTGCACATTTTTTATCAAACAAAACCGCTAATTTAACATCATAAACCTTACAATTTGTTTTTATAAATTTCAAGAGAAAATCTAAAGTAAGCCCTGTATCGATAATATCTTCAACTATTAAAGCATTTTGATTTTCTAAATCAGGAAGGGCAAGATTGACCGCTTTTACTTTTCCGGATGATTTATCCGAATTTCCGTAACTCGATAATGTAACAAACTCCATCTTTACAGGCATCTTCAAATGTTTTGCAAGCTCTGTATAAAACATTACAGCACCTCTTAAAATACAAATCAAAGTAAGAGGATTTTCGACCCCGTAAAAAGCATTAATTTCATCGGCAAGTATTTTTATTCTTTTATGTAAAGTATCAGTATCAATTAAAACTTTTAAATCTTTAATATCTTTCATTGTAAATCCCTTTTGTAATATTCCAATACAAAACAATTTTCATAATTTGCTTTATATTTTTCGCTAATTCTCTCTCCTAAAATCCACAAAACTTCCTTATCTTTACACAAAAGAGCAAAATCATCTCTTTTTTCTTGCGGAATTTTTTGATTAATAAAATAATCCTTAAGTTTCATTTTACCATCTTTTAACCCAATCGGAGAAAAAACATCTCCGTTTCTTCTATATCTTAAAGTCAAAGGAAAAACATCTTCTTTGATTGACAAAAAACAACTGTTGTCGTTAGAATTCGGATAGGGAATTTTTGGATTAATAATTTTATCTATTCTAAAAATTAAATTTGAAAAAAGATAATTACCGGGGCCGTTAATAATAATATTTTCATCCGATTTACTTTTTTGTTTATAGATATAAATAAAATCATTCCTTATCCTTAAAAATACTTCGGAATTTAATGAAATTTGTGAATTTTTATTATCTAAAATAAAAGTATCTATTTTCTTTATTGTTTTATAATCACGATTTTTTAAGAAATTACATAAAAACTCATTCAAAATCTCATATCTAACCTCTATATTCAAAAGTAAAAATTTACTTCTGATTATTTTTTTCTTTAAAAAAACTTCTTTTTTTTGCATAGAAAGAAAATCATCAATTATTTTTTTTGATGCGATTGAATTTTTAATGAGATTATCGATTGAATTCATATAATTCGGATTAATTTCTTCGAACATGGGAAGAATTTTTTTTCTGATAAAATTTCTTTTATATTTTGTATCTAAATTAGAGGAATCAAACAAAAATTTTTGGTTGTTATTTTTTAAAAAATCCAAAATTTCTTTTTTTGTAATATCCAAAAGAGGTCTATAATATATTTCACGATTTTCCGGAATAGAAGTCAACCCTTTTATCGAAGTTCCTTTAATTATTCTATAAACAAGGGTTTCAACATTATCGTTTTTATTATGTGCCAGCATAACAACTTTAGAATTAAATTTTTCAGCGCACTCGTTAAAAAATTTATACCTGTAATCCCTCGCTGTTTGTTCGTCTTTTTTAATGCAAAGAGGAGCTTTTCCTATAACATAACTATAACCATACTGTTTAGCAAATTCTTCTGTAAACTCTTCCTCGTGCTTAGCTTCTTCTCTCCAATTATGATTAAAATACGCCAATATAATTTTTAAATTAAATTCATTTTTCAAAAAAAACAACGCTAAAGACAAAGCGGTACTATCTGGACCTGCGGAAAATCCAACAATAATACTTTCGTTTATAATATTATATTTTTTTAAAAACTTTTTAATCGTTTCAATCATAAATGTTATACGGGAGGCAAATCACCCTTAACATCAGCCATCTCAGCCCCGTCTAAATTAAAAATCGAGCACAGAGCGCAAGCTGCTTGTGTAGCATATTTTTTTTCAATAAGACAACTGATTTTAATTTCACTTGTAGAAATCATTTTTATATTAATATTCTGACTTGCAAGCGTATCAAACATTTTTGCGGCTATGCCGGGTCTGTCAATCATTCCGGCTCCGACTATTGATACTTTAACTATGTCTTCATCAATATATATATTGCTTGCATTTACAATCTCATTAATTTTGTTTTTAATGGATTCAAACTTAGCCATATCACTTTTAGAAATTGTAAAAGCAATATCATTAGTATTTTTGGAATTTCTCGCATAAGATTGAATAATCATATCCACGCTCAATTCCTCACTTGCCAATAAATTAAACAATTTTGCAGCATTACCCGGTTTATCCTCAATATCACATATAACAATTCTTACTTGCGAACTATCACAGGCAAATCCTGTAACCGGTTTATTCAATTCCATTTCATCAACTCCTATTATTAAAGTTCCTAAATCATCAAGTTTGAAAGAGCTTCTTACTCTCATTTTCATATTATTCAACTTAGCGGCTTCAACCGAACGAGGATGCAACACATTTGCTCCGACTCTGGCAAGCTCCAACATCTCATCATAAGAAATTTCTTTTAGTTTTTTAGCGGTGTGTATTATACGAGGATCTGCAGTATAGACCCCTTCTACATCTGAATAAATATCGCATCTGTCTGCATTTAATGCACAAGCGAGCGCAACAGCAGTTGTATCGGAACCACCCCTTCCAAGAGTAGTGATATCACTTTCTTCACAAAACCCTTGAAAGCCTGCTACCACAACAATCTTCCCTTCCAAAAGATGTCTTTTAACTCTGGAAGTATCTATGTCCAAAATTCTTGCATGTAAATGACAATTTTCTGTTTTAATTCCGGCTTGCAAGCCCGTCAAACTAACCGCTTTATATCCTAAATCATCAATAGCCATAGCTAAAAGAGACATTGATATCAATTCGCCGGTAGACAATAATACATCCATTTCGCGAGGATCAGGATTTTTAGTTATTTCGTTTGACAACTTAACTAAATTATCCGTAGTATGACCCATAGCAGATACAACTACCACTACATCATTTCCGTTAAGTCTTTCTTTTATGACTGCATTTGCAACATTTTTTATCTTATCACTGTCTGCTACTGATGTTCCGCCAAATTTTTGTACTATTATTCCCATTTCATACCTCATTATCGAAGGAATACTGTTTTTTAATTTCAACTACAGTTTCGTCTTCTCCAAAGACTTTAATTATTTTATCACAAACCGAAACAATTGTATTCTTTAATTCAATATTTTCAGTATCATTCTTAATAATTTCAGATAATGCATATAACTTTACGTTCAAAAAATCTCTTTTTTCGCAAGTTTCACCGCTGCATTTATCCAACAGTTCAAGTGCATTAGCAGGTTTGTTTAATTTCAATTCGCACTCAGCCAAAGCTAAATATGCCAATTCTAAATTAGGGTTTAATTTTATGACTTCTTCAAATTTCTCCTTAGCTCTATGTATTTCATTAATTTTTAAAAGTATCAATCCATATTTAAAAACTACATCACAATCATGGTCTGCAAATTCATAAGCCGTTCTTATATATCTCAATGCTTTCAAGTTATCATTATATTGATTTAAATAGCAAAGAGCCAAATTAACATATACCTGAGGGTTTGTTTTATCATAATCTGCAGATTTCAACCAATATTTAACAGCATTTTTAAAATCACCCAGATAGTTATAACAAAGGGCAATATCGAAATAAACCTGTTTTAAAGAAGCATCCAAAGAAAGAGCTTTTTTAAAAGAATCAATTGCAGCTTTATAATTTTTCTCTTTGAATAATATTTTTGCTAAATTATAATGAGAGCTTGCAAATGTAGGACAAAGACTTAATACTTTATCAATCTCGTTTTTTGCTTCGTCATATCTTTCAAGCATAAGCAAGGAATAAGAAAGAGCATTATGTGAAACATATTCATTGTCTTTCAGTTCAACAGACTTATATAATTTTTCCAAAGACTTTTCCCACATATTAAAATTCTGAAAAGCAATACCCCAAGAATTATAATATTTCCAATCTTTTGAGCAATATTGCTCGTATTTCTTAAAACTATCCAAACAATTATCTTTATCTTTTAAATTAAGATAACTTTCCGCAATTAACAAGTAATTATCAGTTTTATCCGGTTTTATTCCTGCGCATTTCTTGCAAAATTCAATACAATCATTATAATATCCGAGCTTAAGCGCAGCAAGCCCGCTTAAATAAAGTGCTTCCACATGAAAAGGTTCTTGTTGCAATATTTTTGCAAATTTTGACAATGCACCTTTATATTCTTCCTCTTGAATAAGAATAATTCCCCACATTAAAAGCGGTTGTACATTCATGGAATCAATTATATATGCTTTTCTAAATAAAGATTTTGCGGTTTCTTTTTGATTATTTTTAATACAAAAAACTCCGTAATTAAAATATGTTATCGGATTTGTTCTATCCAGCTTTAAAGATTTTTCAAAAGCGGTTTTAGCGAGGGAAAATTCATTTAATTCAGCATATATTCCCGCTAAATATCCCCAAGAACGAGCATTATTTTTATCCAATCTTACTGCTTTTCTAAAATTCTTTAATGCCTCTTCAAAATTGCCATCCTGTGCAAAAGCAATCCCTAAATTCAAATAAGTTTCAGGATTTGATTTATTCATCAATATACTTTGTTTTAATTTTTCAATACCTCGCTCTTTTTTGCCGGAATTTATCAAATACAAGCCCCAATTAATATATGCGTAAGAAGGCAGCGCCGGTTCTTTTGATATTAATTTATATTGATTAATCTGTCTGTTAAAAGTTTCAACAGACAAAAATAAATTATGTAAAAATTTATAAAACTTAAATAACATCTTACTTTAAATTTACCAAAATATCAGCAATTTCACGAATTGCTCCACATCCGCCATAGTTTTGCGTAATTTGCAATTTATCGACTTTGAAACTCAAAATCGGATTTAGATTTTTTGGTGCAATCCTATAGTCAACCAATTCAAAAGCCGGTATATCATTAATATCATCACCGATATACAAAACTTCGCTTGATTTCAAATTATATTTTTTCATTATTTCGTCTAAAACAATGCCTTTTTGACGTATTCCGCCATGAATTTCTTCTAAATTAAATTTATCTTTGAAATAATTCAAAATTTCACTCTTTTCACCTGATATAATTCCAAATTTTATTCCGGCTTTTACCAAAAGCGAAACACCCATTATATCCTTAAAATTTAATTTTTTTTGTACTTCGTTTTTTTCGGATATATAAATTGAACCATCCGTAAAAACACCATCAAAATCACTTATTACCATTTTTATATTTTTAGATAATTCCAGCATTATTATCTCCTGAGTTTCTTTTTAATAGGTATTTCAGACTCGTAAACCTTTTTTATGCCGTCGCCTAAAAAATCATTCAAGTTTCTGATATCTCTCACAAGTTTTCTGACACCTTCAGGTTCAAGACTTGCAGCTTGATCAGAACCCCACATGGTTCTATCCAGTGTTATATGCCTTTCAATTGCGCAAGCGCCCATAACAACGGCAACAGTCGAAGGAACTATTCCCTTTTCATGCCCGGAATAGCCAATAGGGCAATCAAATTTCTGTTTTAAAACAGGAATAACTCTTAAATTTATTTCGTCATTCTGAGTCGGATATGTAGAAGTGCAATGAAATATAACAGTATTATCCAAACCGACAACTTCTATAGCCCTCTCAATTTCAGACATTTCCGACATGCCCGTAGATATTAAAATCGGTTTACCCGTTTTTTTAACTCTCTCAAGCAGTTCAATATTTGTAATAAGCGCAGAAGGAATTTTATGTGCGCAAACATTAAATTTTTCAAGAAAATCAACGCTTTCCGTATCCCATGCGGAAGCAAACCATAATATACCCAATTCCTTGCAATATCGGTCTATTTCCTTGTATTCTTCATAGCCGAACTCGAGTCCTCTCTTCAAATCTCCGTTTGTATCCCCAAAAACACTACTGCGCGGCATAGAAAGCTCTTCTTTTGTATATACCTTTTCTACAGTTCTTTTTTGAAATTTAACCGCATCACAACCAAAAAGGTGAGCAATATTTATTAATTTTTTAGCATTCTTAATAGAACCGTTATGATTAATACCGATTTCCGCAATAATAAAAACGGGTTCACCCTCGCCTATTTTCTTATTTGCAATTTTAACCGTTTTCATAATCTTTCCCTATTTCTTCCCTATCGCCGACACAATTTAATTCTTTTAAAAATACAACATTATTTTGCACAGAGGCAATTAACATAAATTCATCATTCACCTTGATTACATGCAAATTCTTTCCTTGCCCCAAAGGAGTTGTTGATATAATTTCTGCTTTGTTTAAAATTTCATCATAATTGTTAATCTTAACTTTTGTCAATTTTTGATATATAAAACCCGTAAAATATATTAGACCTATTACTAAAAATAACCCCAAAAATAAACTCAAATAATTAGGTTCGTACATATTTTGATTTAATGCACTTTTAATTTCCTCATTTTCCGAATACAATTCGGAAGCCGCATAGCAGCAAGTCATTAAAATATTAAAAATCAAAACATATCTAAACAAACTACCCTCCGAAATTTGAAGCTATAATATCAGAAACAAAAGGTATATAAGGTTTTCTGCCCAATAAAGATAAAACCGACAAATAAATTACCAATAATGTCACAAAAAAACCAGTTATAGTAAAAGTAAAATACATAGGAGTCTGATTTAAAATTATATCAAGCCATCTTGAAAAATTGCCGATAAAAGGAATAACGCTTAAAAGATTAACTGCAATACTATACACCAATGAAATAACGGCCAAGACCACAGCTATAAAAACCGCCTGATATAAATTAAATACCAAAAAAGAGCTCATTGTTTTTCTTGTCATATTCGCAAATACTATCCATATAATACTAAATATTCCGAATGTAAAATATGCCAGTACTGAAATTATTCTGTCTTGAAATGTCGGTTTCATTTTTTACCTTTCATTTTTTGGTTAATATAACTGTTTGCCATTTCTATATATATTAATTTTATTTCATTATCCTTGGGTGCTTGCTTCATTGCTTTTTTATAATACCTGACTGCTTGTTCATAATCATCCAGCATTATATATGTATTAGCAATGAAAGCAGAAATTTTCGGATCTTTTGTCAATATTTTTGCAACCGTCTTATATAGCAATAATGCCTCTTCAAATCTTTTTTCATCCACCAATATATTTGCAAGCAATATATATGCATTAGGCTTTTCGGGATTTGTTTCAATAGCTTGTTTCAAAAAAACAACAGCTTCTTGAGAACAATTATTATCGCAATATGCTATAGCCTTACATACCCATGCGGAATAATAAGCAGGATTAATATCAAGAGCTTTATCATAGTACTTACGGGCCACATCAAAATTCTTTAAAGAAGAATATGTATTTGCAAGACACAAAACAACTTTTTCATCTGTAGGATTTAAATTTAGAGCCTTTTCATAATACATAAGAGCATCTACATTATTTCCCAATAATTGTTCCATATTCGCAATGTTTATATAATACTCATAATTAACAGAATCCAATTCTATTGCTTTAAGATAAAACTTGCGAGCTTCATCTAAATTATCTAAATCCTGATACAAATATCCTAAAGCATTGTATATCTCTGCTCTTTCCGGAGAAATTTTAACTGCTTTTTCATAATTTACAAGTGCCAATTCAAAATTTTCGATTTCCGCATATATATTACCTAGATTATAATAAGATGCGTAATTATCAGGCTCTTTCAAAGAAGCTTTATTGTAACATTGAATTGCTTCCAAATATAATTTCTTATAAAAGTATATGCTTCCGAGATTTATCAAAGATTGATAGTCATCCGGAGCAATTTGCAATATATTTTTATAACAAATCATTGCGTTATTTAAATCTCCGCTTCCTATATAATAATTTGCAAGATTTTTATGACCGTCAATATCTAAAGGATTTTGCTTAATTTTTTCCTTTAATTCAAAAATAATATTTTCTCTAAACAACATATTCTCCGACTAACTTTTAAAAACTTTGGTATTTTCAAAAATAAATCTGCTTTGTGCTAAAGCCATATTTTTTAATGAACAAACACCATTGTCTCCGCTTGGAATTACTCCTATGGATTTTAATCTGTTCGCTACTAACTCATTTAACTCATCTGATTTTATAAATAATGCACAACTTTCATCACATACATCATTTTTAAAAGGACAATTTCTCATAAAAATATTATACACTAAATTTTTTATTTGTTATAATCTATTTATGAAAAATATACTAATTGTTATAGATGATATAGAATTTAAATATTTTGAATTTAATAAATTAGTTACAAATTTTTGGCTCATTTGGGAATTTTTAAACCGTAATTACAGTGTTTTTATCTGTACCAAAAACAAACTTTTTCAAAAAAACGATACCCCTTTTTGTTTGTGCTATAAGACTTTTGCAGAAAATAATAATATCAAAAAACAATCACTTGCAGAAGAAAAGAACTTAAATAATTTTGATATTATCTTTTTCAGACCCGACCCGCCTGTTGATGTGGATTATATAAACGCAAGCTACATTCTCTCAAATGTTAAAAACAAAAATACAATAATCATGAACAGCCCCAAAGCAATAAGAGAAAAAAACGAAAAACTGTACATCAATGAATTTCAAGGTATTATTCCGGAAAATATTGTTGCATCCGATGAAAAAATAATAAAAGAATTTCTCTTCAAAAAACACGAAATCATAATCAAACCCCTAAACAGATGTTTCGGATCGGGAGTATTTTATTTAAATGAAAATGATAAAAACATTAACGCTATTATAAAAACAGCAACAAATAATTACCAAACCACCGTTATGATTCAGGAATATCTCCCTGAAATTAAAGACGGAGACAAAAGATTAATATATATATGCGGAGAAATTTTTGAATACTGTGTAAGCAAAATTGCTACCAATAATGATTTTAAATTTAATGAGCATAATGAAAATACTCTAAGATTAGCTCATTTAACTCAAAAAGAGAAACAAATTGAAGGTATTGTAAAAAATAAATTCGAACAAGACGGCATATACATGGCAGGTTTGGATGTAATAGACGGAAAAATAATAGAAATAAATATTACAAGTCCATGCTTTTTTATTAATGAAATAAATGATATTTTTAATATTCAATTTGAAAAAATAATATTAGACAAAATTGAACAATATGTAAAAACAAGATATGAAAGCGTTTTAAGTGTATAATTTTTTTGTTACAAAAAATAAAATAATAGCAAATTTAAAAATTTAGTGGTTTTATATAAGTACTATGAAAGTTTATTTCAAAAATTCGCTTACCAATAAGCAAGCAACAAACAAAGGTCTGAACTCCAGACAATATGAATTTGACGAGCATAGAATTGATATAAAAAAATATAATACAACCGGACCCGCAAAGGCAATAAGCTTCAGCGGGTCTGTAATTTCTGCAGCACAAAGCATAGGTGCGGATAATAAAATAAGCAAAGCAGGAAAAATATTTCTTGAAAATAAATTTTTAAACAGAATCATAAACTTTGTAGCAGATAACGAAGCTGCCTACACTGCGGTATATTCAATGCTTATAGCCGGACTTTTGAAACCGCTTCTGGTATTAAAAACAAAAGATGCAGATGAAAAAGATAAGCAAATGATAGCAACAAAAAACTTCCTGCAAGCCTTTTTAGGAAGTTTTCTAAGCTTCACAATAAGCGGAAAAATAATTAAAAAAGCAGTTGATATAACAAAAAATAATATATCTCTTCTTGAAGTATCAAACAATCTTAAAATTAACGTAAAAGGCAAGGAAAGCAAAGAAGTTCTGGAACTTGCAGAAGAAATACTTAAAAAAGAAGGCAATACATTTAAAGAAAAGAAAGAAATTATCAAAAATGCCGTAAAAGAAAATACGGGAATAAGAAAAATAGCAGCCTTCTTCAAAACACTTTTTAAAAAAATAGAATTTATACCAACAAAAGAAGCAATAGAACAAAAAGCAGCGGAACTTGTTGAAACATGTAAAGAGCATAAGAAAATTTTTGAAAAAAATCCAAAGTTATTAAAAGATATACTCGACAAAGTAACCGATAAAAAAAGCGGAACAGCTTTAAATGAAGCGTATGATTCATTATGGAAAAACTTTGCAGGGGCACCTGTTGCAATAGCAAAAGCAAAAATTGCAAGTCTTTTACTGCCAACCGTTGTCGCATTTATTTTTGCAAAGAAAAGCTTTGAAGCTCAACAAAATCAAAACGAAAACCAAATTATAACTCCACTTACAGCTTCATCCGGATTTAAAGACACGAAAAAAGAATTTGACAGTTATCTAAACAAAAAAACACCGATAGCATTCAAAGGTTCTATAAGCAATAACGCAATAGAAACATTATCAAAAATAATTGAACACGCATCAGTTTCAAATGCAGGCGATAAATTTGTAAGAGGATTAACAAAACTTCCTAAACCAAGCGCCAGAATGTCGGATTTAGAGTCTGTATTATTAACGGCATGGTGGGTGCAAAATACTTCACGTTCTAAAAAAATAGCTCCCGACCAAAAACTCGGTTTAAATGTACAATCAATACTCGTAACAATTGTATCCTCAGCTTCAGCATTTTTAATCGACCTTCTTTTAGATGGTTTGATTGAAAAGGGCAAAAAGAATTACGCACAAACAATAGAAAATAATATTAAAAATCTTGCAAATGAAATCTCACAAGGAAAAGAAATAAGCAACCTTCAAAAAGCGATAAAAGAAAGCTGTAAAAAACTTAATGATGCGGAAAATATCGCAAAAACATTCCTCAAAAATGGAGCGGATATAAATAATTCTCAACAAGTAAAAGAAATAGCAAAAAAACTTGCCGGTTCATACGGTAAAAAACTAAGCAAATTCAAATCCCTGACAATATTCACACTAGTTGTACGTTTTCTTGTCCCTGTACTAATGGTTAAACCTGCAGGTAAAATAAAACAAAAAATCAAATTATATAAAGAGAAAAAAGAACAAAATATTAAAAAATTACAAGAAGAAACAAAAAATCAAAAGATTTAAAAAAGGAGGCATGACCTCCTTTTTTAAATACCTATTTACATAGCTCCCTTGATTAAATCCAGAAAACTATCTGCTTTTAAAGAAGCTCCGCCTATCAAACCGCCATCAATTTCAGGTTGAGCCATTTGTTCAACAATTGTTGAAGGTTTAACAGACCCGCCGTATAAAATCCTTATTTCATCAGATACACTGCTATCATATAAATCTTTAATTACTTTTCTGATTTCTCCTATTGTTCTGTTTGCTTCAATAGCGTCACAAGACTTTCCTGTACCTATTGCCCAAATGGGTTCATAGGCTATAACAGATTTCTTTGCATCTTGAGCTGAGATACCTTTAAAAGCAAGTGTAATTTGTTTTTTCAAATGAGCATCCGTAACACCTTGCTCTCTTTGTTCTAAAGTTTCTCCGCAACAAATAATAGGTATTAAGCCCTTTTCAAGAATAGCAAGTGCTTTTTCGTTAATAAATTCATCGGTTTCACCAAACATTTGACGACGTTCCGAATGACCTATAATTACATACTTAACTTTAAAATCTTCTAACATATCAAGAGAAATTTCGCCCGTGTATGCACCTGAAGGATTAGGGTTAACATTTTGAGCAGCAAGAGAAAGTTTTGGTTCATTTTTAATCAAATCATATACTTGCCATAAAGCAGTATAAGTCGGCGCTAAAATAACTTCCGGCATCTTTGCAGCGTCCAATTGACTAACTCCATACATAATACCATCGGTCAATTCTTTTGCTTGAGCTTTATTGTTATTCATTTTCCAATTGCCAGCAATAATTGGTCTTCTTGCCATAATAATAACTCCTTATTAAAAATACTTACAAAAGTTATTTTATCACAAGAAAAAAAATTAAATAATACTTTTATTAAGTCTTTCCGAACGATTAGCAGACAAAATATTTCTTAATTTCATGATAGCTTGCGCGTGAAGTTGACAAACTCGTGATTCCGATACATTAATAGCTTCGCCGATTTCTTTTAAAGTCATATTTTCATGATAATAGAATACAAGTAAAGTTCTTTCTCTTTCCGGCAATTTTTTCAACGCTTGTTGCAATTCCTTTTTAGCATCGGTTTTTTCAATTTTCTCTTCCGGACGTTGCGAATTTTCATCTTCAATAGTATCAATTATCTCAACACTATCTTCTCCGTTTCCTTTTTTATCATAAATTGAATTAACCGTAACATCACAAGATAAAATTTCTACAACTTTATCCTCGCTTAAACCCATAACATCTGCTATTTCTTTTGTTGTCGGTGCTCTTCCTATTTGTTGTTTTAGTCTTTCTGTTGCAATTTTAATTTCTTTAATTTTTCTTCTTAAAGTTCTTGGAAGCCAATCAGAAGAACGAATTTTATCAATAATTGAACCTCTAATTCTCATAAGAGCATAAGATTCAAACTTAGCACCCTTTGAAGGATGATATTTTTCAATTGCATCTATCAAACCTTCAATTCCAAAAGAAACAACGTCATCAAA
The DNA here is from genome assembly GCA_944325655.1 of Candidatus Gastranaerophilales bacterium. Classification (GTDB taxonomy): domain Bacteria; phylum Cyanobacteriota; class Vampirovibrionia; order Gastranaerophilales; family Gastranaerophilaceae; genus RUG14156. The sequence continues at coordinate 18,180 of CALVAW010000017.1, read as the reverse complement.
AGAAAAACTCGGAGGTAAATTTACTTTTATTCTTCCCACAACATATCTTGCAAGATATATATATTGAACGATAAGTTTGTCCCTAACGGATTTGTTACCTTTATCTTCAAGATATTGTTCCCAAAGTTTAGATATTTGCTCGTCTGTAAGTCTTACTATTTTTTTATATGAATCAATGTCTGTTGTATGACTCATTGTTAGTTCTTGTGTTCCCCAGTGTCAAAAAGTCTATGAATATATTGTCTAAAAAGCAGACTATAATGTCATCATCTATTTACATGATGACATTATTTTGCGCTTTGCAAATTTTTATTTATCATTTTTTTTGATTTATCAACATTTTTCATTTTTTTATTTATTTCATTAATTTCTTTTTTCAAAGCTTTGCAATTAGCAATAACTTTTGCTTTTTCATTCAAAGCTTCGTTGTATTTAGAAGTTAAAACAGCCAATTCTTGTCTTAATTCAACCTGAGCGTCATCAAGATTAACAAGTGCGCTGTTAAATTTTTCTTCTTTAATTGAAGTCGAACGATAAATTGAATTTACATTTGTTGTTGAAGTATTTGTGGTCGTATTGATTGCAGGAGCAAGTTTGACTTCTGTCGCTTTATCCATAGAATCAAAAACCGTATCTTGTGCAAAAACGCATTGAGCAATACAAATTATTGAAAATAAATATAATACTTTTTTCATTAATCAAACTCCAAATAATTCTAACCTTAATTTTATTTTACTTAAGCAAAAGATTACGGTCAAATAATATTTGAATAATTACTCTTTTTATTTGATTTAATTTTTTAATGCTATAATTCTTTTATGGAACAAACTTATTTAACAGCATTAATACTTTCTACGCTTGCAGGGCTTTCTACAGTCCTTGGCGGTTTTGTAACCTTTTTTATAAAAGAAAATTCTCTAAAATTTTTATCCTTTGGACTTGGGCTTTCTGCAGGGGTCATGTTATTTATATCGCTTGTGGATTTATATCCCGAATCTTGCGAAATGATTAAAAATCAAATGGGTGAAAATTATCTTTTTCTTACTGTTATATTTTTTGCAATAGGAATTTTAACTGCTGTTCTGATAGACTATTTCATTCCGGACCATTTGCAAAGTCAGATGTTCACCAAACAATTAGGAGCAAATGAAAAACATGAAGACAGTACTGACTGCAAAGAAGATGAAAATGCGGTTATATCAATTGGAAAAATAAAAAAAGCAGGTATTTTAACGGCAATAGTTGTAGCTGTTCACAATTTACCCGAAGGTCTTGCGACATTCTTTTTAACTGCTCAAAATGTTATGCTGGGTATCGGAATAGTTATTGCAATTGCAATACACAATATTCCGGAAGGTATGGCTATTTCTATTCCCGTATATCAAGCAACACACTCAAAAAGAAAAGCTTTTTTATATTCCTTTTTATCAGGCATGGCAGAACCTGTAGGCGGTGTCATAGGTTTTGTAATAATAAAAACTTTGTTTCCAACCTTATGTGTCGGCATTTTGTTTTCAATGGTAGCAGGAATTATGACATATATTTCACTTGACACCTTGCTTCCTTTATCAAAAGACTATGATACGGGACACTATTCAATATCCGGAGTTGTTTTAGGTCTTTTAATCATGGGGTTTGCATTAGTTTTATTAGAAATTAATTAGTATTTTTTCATAAACTTAATAAAAGTATCATAATAAGTCTTAAACTTAGTAATTGAATTGATTTCACCCGCCATTTTTAATATATACCTTGGTCTTAGATAATAACCTCTGTTCATTTTTTTATTATATTCATATATCTCCTCGTTAGACAAAGAATATGATTTAACCGTAGGAATAAAATATGGCTTTTCATAATTTATATCACCAAGCCTGTTTTTCTTAACATAATCGTAAAATTTTGTTCCCAAAAGAGCAGTTGCGGTATAAAAACTTGCAAATTGCGTATTTAATTTTTTTGCAAATTTATAGGTTTCTTCAATTGTCTCTTTAGTCTCCCAAGGTAAACCTATAACATAATATGCATATATTTGAATTCCTGTTTTATTTATCATGGATACGGCATTTTCAATCTGTTCTATTGTCGTTCTTTTGCCCATCTTATCCAAAATATCCTGACAACCGCTTTCAATACCGACAGAAAGCAATGTACATCCCGCCTTCTTTAACAATTTTAATGTCTCAACATCAAGAGTATCAACTCTGGTATTTGCAGAAAAATTAATCTTAAGACCCGTCTCAATTATCAAATTGCATAACCTTTGCACCCAGCCTTTATCAAAATTAAATAAATCCGACCAGAAAATAAAATTTTTAATATTATATTTTAAAACACACTCCCTTATCTCCTCAACAACAAGCTCAGCACTTCTATAGCGAACATTCTTCCCGTTTAAAGGAGTAGCAAGACAGAAAAAACAATGATTCGGACATCCCTTTGAAACTCTGATTATTGTCTGAGGCTTTTTTATATCAGGTCTGACATAAATTGAATTATCAATTAAATCTCTGTCTAAAAAAGGCAGATAATCTAAATTTTCGCTCAATTTTCTATCGGAGGTAGAAACTATTTTTTCATCTATTTGATATGTTACACCTTTTATATCTTTCAAATTCTTATACTGTATAATTTCATCAAAAGCCGGTTCTATCTCACCTCTTAAAGCAATATCTATTTCAGGATATTGCTGTAATATAGCATAAGAATTAAAATTAAAAACCGCACCCTTTACAATTACAACTGTATCTTCAAGTAAATCTCTCGCTTGAGTCAATATGGATAAATCCTTTTCAAGAGTCGTAGATGCAACATTTAAAACCAAAAAGTCAGGTTTATATACTCTTAAATCTCGCAAAAAATCATATACATTTTCATTTTTTAAGCTATAGTCTTTAAATTTTGTTTCATATCCTCTTTTTTTAGCAATTGCTGACAAACTCATCATATCAACAGGAGGCAAAGGCGGAACTATCACCAAATCAGATGTCGGCTGCTGACACCTGTCCTCTCTGTTCATGATTGCAGAAGGAGGGTATATAAAAAATATTTTTTGATTATTTTTCATTTTTTATTAGATATTCTCATTTTTAAAACAAATTTAATTATAAAATTAACTAAATCTTGGGACAAAAACCTTGTCAATTTTACAACCTTAGAATCCAAACCAATATTATACACCGACTTGGGATTTTTTAATTGAGCAATTTCGGCGATTTTCTTTCCTGCATAAATAGGATTTAAAGATTTAAGAGAATTTTTTTCCGCATTTTTTACCAAAAACTCTCTTTCTGCTTCAAATTTTTTATCCGAAGTTTCAAGCACTTCCTTATTTAGTTCTATGGAAGATTCCCAAAATTTTGTAGCAACTGCTCCGGGACGTATTGAAACTGTTTTTACATTACTTTCTATAGAATATAAATTTAACAAAATATCCCCTGCAGCTTTTGAAATGCAGTAAGGACTCAAGAATGGAAAAATGCCATAACTTGCCATGGAACTAATATTTATAAGTTTTCCATTCTCTTGAAGATATGGTGAAAAATATTTTATAATTCTTAAAAGACCAAAAATATTAACTTCAAATTGTTTTTTAAGCTCTGTTTCACTCAAGCTTTCAACCGCTCCTGCTATAGCAATTCCTGCAAAATTAATAATTGTATCAAATTTAACATTATGAAATTTTTCTTTTAGATGGATAAAATCAATCTCTTTTGTAACATCCAAATGAAATTCATGCACTTTTTCATCAATCAGCTCTGCTCTTCTTGATGTCGCATATATATTATAGTTTTTATTTTTCAACTCCTTAATTGTCTCTTGCGCCAATTCAGAGTTCGAACCAATTATTAAAATATTCTTATCCATAAAAACTATTTTATTTTAAAGAAAAAAAATGTACAACAAAGATTAAAAACTTTTAAAATATCGCTTTTTATGATAAAACATATATATGAAAAAGGTGTTAGTTTCGGGTTATATTGGTTTTAATAATTTCGGAGATGAAGCAATATTTCTTGCTCTTTCAACCCACCTGAAACAATTGGGATATGAAATTAGCGTACTTTGCAACAATAAAAAAGAAGTAAAAAAGAAATATAACGTAAAAACATATAATTATAAAAAACCCGCACAAATACTAAAAGCAATAATGAATTGCGATATTTTAATTTCGGGCGGCGGAAGTCTTTTACAAAATAAAACAAGCAATTTGAGCCTTTTTTATTACCTTTTTATAATACTCATCGCTAAATTATTTTTTAAAAAAACAATTATATTTGCACAAGGAATTGAACCAATTAAAGGAAAAGTTCAAACACTAATAACAAAAAACATTCTTAAAACAACGGATTTTATATCCGTAAGAGATAAAAACAGTTTTAATCTCCTGAAAAATTGGGGATTATCACCAATGCTGGTTTCGGATCCCGTATATTCAATTGTACAAAATATAGAAATTTGCAATGAGAAAAAAGACATAATTGTGCAATTAAGAGATTTTAAAGGAATGGATGATATTTTTCTTGAAAATCTGGCAAATGCAATTAAAAAAGCAAACCAAAACAACGAAAAAATAAATGTTTTTTCATTTCAGGATGAAATTGATGAAAAAATTTGTAAAAAATTTATTGAAATTTTAAAGAAATACAATATAAAAGCAGAATATATATCTAATAAATCAATAAATGAAACAATAGAAATTGTAAACAGAGCAAAATATATGATATCAACGAGGCTCCATGGGGTATTAATATCTCATGCGCTCAAAACAAAAACCTTTGCCCTTATTTATGACAAAAAAATCGAAACCATTGCAAATGAACTTAATATTGAAAATATTGATATCAATAATTATGAGCCAAAAGAACTTGAAACAAAATTGACAAACTTTTTCACAAAAGAAAAGGAAATTATTAATTACAGAAAATTCAACTGGAAATGCATTGATAATGTGTTAGAATTTAGGAGCATGAAATGATTGTAGCAAGTATTGATTTAATGGACGGAAAGGCAGTTCAACTGCAACAAGGAAAAAACAAAGTTTTAGAGCGTGAAGATGTCTTAGAACTTGCAAAATATTATTCACGTTTTGGAGAAATAGCAGTAATTGACCTTGATTGTGCAATGAATACCGGTAAAAATAATGAAGAATTAATTAAAAAAATATGCAAAATAGGTTCTGCAAGAGTCGGCGGAGGCATTAGAACAATAGAAAAAGCAAAAAAAGTCCTCTCTTGGGGTGCTAAAAAAATTATAATCGGGACAGCTGCAAGCGAAGATTTTTTGTCTAAACTTCCGAAATCTAAAGTACTGGTTGCAATAGATTCAAGGGACGGCAAAATAACTACAAAAGGCTGGATGGAAGTTAGCGAATTCTCCACATTAGATTATGTTAAAAGATTTGAAGACTATTGCTCGGGTTTTGTATTTACGGTAGTTGAAAGAGAAGGAATGATGCAGGGAGCTGATATTAATTTTATCAAGCAAATTGCTTCATCTACGTCAAAACCGATAACAGCAGCAGGCGGAATTTCATCAATAGAAGAAATTGTCGAACTTGAAAAAAACAATATAAGTTCTCAATTAGGAATGTGTATATACACTGGAAAAATCACGCTTGAAGATGCTTTTTGCGCTTGTTTAGACTTTGAAAAACAAGGCGGCTTAATACCCACTATTGTACAGGATAAAATGACAAGACAAGTTGTCATGCTTGCATATAGCAACGTCGAATCACTTAAAAAATCCTTCAAAGAAGGTATTTGCACATATTTTTCAAGAAAAAGAAATGCTTTGAGAACAAAAGGCGAAAAACACGGAAATTACCAAGAATTATTAAACGCAAAATTTGACTGCGACAGAGATGCAATTTTATTTACGGTAAGACAAAAAGGCAATTCTTGTCATCTAAACCGGTTTAGCTGTTTTCAAGATAAAGATTTCACATTTGAAGAATTGTATGAATTAATTGAAGACAGAAAAGAAAAAATGCCTCAAAACAGCTATACATCAACTTTATTTAGAGATGATTTTCTTTTAAAGAAAAAAATTATGGAAGAAGCATTTGAAGCTGTCAATTTTGAACAAACTGAAGGGCTTGCCTGGGAAGGTGCCGAACTTTTATATCATTTATTTGTGTTTATGTCTAAGAATAATGTAACTATTGATGATATAAGGAACAATTTAACTTCAAGAACAAAAAAATAGAAAGGTCATTTGAAAAGTGCTTAATTTATCAAATAAATTCAAACAAATAAAAAAGAGATACGGCACCGAGATAATGTGTTTTTTTGTAGTTAATTTATTCAGACTGGAGAGAATTTTTTATAAATGCAAATGCATAAATTACCCTAAAGAAAAATGTATGTTTGCGCTGTGGCATGCTCATCAATGCGGTGTATTTTCATGTAATCAATATAGAAAAACCTGCATTATGGTTTCAAGCTCACAAGATGGAGAAATAATTTCAAGAGCAGCGAATGCAGTCGGGGTTGAAACAGTAAGAGGTTCAAAAACAAGAGGCGGAACAAAAGCAAGTTTAGAATTAATTAAAAGAATTCAAAACGAAAATATAAACGGCGCACTTACGATTGATGGTCCCAAGGGACCAAACAGAATAGTAAAAAAAGGAATTATAGAAATCGCAAAAATGGCTGAAGTACCAATTGTACCGGCTGTATATTGGAGTCCTGAAAAAAGATTTTTAAAATTTAAATCTTGGGATGAATTTAGATTTCCATTATTCGGAACTAATCTGGTGATGTTATTTGCAGATCCGATACCCGTACCCAAAAATCCATCCGATGAAGAAATAGAAGATATTCGCTTAAAAATCGAAAAAACATTACAAAATTTATACAAAGACTTAAAAGAAAATTATAAAAAATATTTAGAGCAAAAAAAATAAATGTTTTGTTTTAAATAAATTATGAATGAAATCACTTTTAGAGCAAAACTTAAAATAGACCCTAATTTAAACAGAACTTTAAAAAGAAGCAATCCTGAAAAAATAATTACAGAAGTTGAATCATTTGTTCAAAGTCCAAAAATTTCAAAGCTTTTAGATAAAGATGAAATTATACTATCTCCCCTTAAAAACCCAAGAGGAGACGGTGTTTTAATTAATGTCGGAAAAGAAAAAATCCAAATAAAATCAAAAGGTGAAATCACACAATATAAAATCATTGAACAAATCTTGTTGTATCTGTGTGCAAAATTCGGTATAAAACCAAAAACTGCAGCTCCTAAAGAAATTATCAATGCTTTTAAAAAAATTCCTTTTTAGCTAAACAAACCAAGCTGCGAAATATCAGATTTATAGCCTAAATGTTCATAAGCAAACGAGGTTGCTTTTCTTCCTCTCGGCGTTCTTGCAATTAAGCCTTTTTGTATTAAATAAGGCTCATAAACATCTTCTATGGTTCTTATATCTTCACCGAGAGCCACCGCCAATGTTTCTATTCCTACAGGCCCTCCGTTGAATGATTTTATCATTAAATTAAGCAAAGCTCTATCTGTTGTATCAAGTCCTATTTCATCAATATCAAGAGCTAAAAGTGCAGCTTTTGCAACATCTTTTGTTATTACTCCATCACCTTTGACAATTGCCCAATCGGCGCTCCTTTTAACAAGTCTGTTCGCAATGCGCGGCGTGCATCTTGAACGCTTGGCAATTTCCATGGCGCCACCATCGTCAATCTTAAAATTTAAAATTTTCGCCGTCCTTTTAACTATTTTGCTAAGTTCTTCTGCAGTATAAAATTCGAGCCTGTGAATTATTCCGAATCTATCTCTCAATGGTCCTGATAAAGCTCCCGCTTTAGTTGTTGCGCCAATTAAAGTAAATTTCTGTATGGGAATTCTGACTGTTTTAACACTTTGATTTTTTCCTGTTGTTAAATCTATAACAAAATCTTCCATTGCAGGATATAAAATTTCCTCGGCAATTTTATTTAACCTGTGTATTTCATCAATAAAAAGAACTTCTCCTTCTTTTATCTGCATCAATATACCTATAATATCTCTTGGACGTTCAATAGAAGGAGCGGAAGTTATTTTTATTCCGGTATTTAATTCATTTGCTATTATATTGGCAAGAGTTGTTTTTCCAAGCCCCGGAGGCCCGTAAAACAATAAATGGTCAAGATTTACTTTTCTTTTTTTACTTGCCTCTATAGATATTTTCAATGTTTCTTTGATTGAATTTTGTCCTATATAATCATCAAAATTCAAAGGGCGGATATTTTTTTCATATCCGTCCTCATTTTTATTACAACAAGCACTCAAGTCAGAATTAATATGCTTGAGTGCTTTTTTTGTTTTATTATCTTCGTTATCTGAAATAATCATTAATGAACTAAAAATCTAAAATAAATATAAACCGCAGATATCAACAATGATATCATGGTAACAATTATACCATATTTTAAAAATTTCATAAATGATATGGGATAACCGGCTTTGTTGGCATTTTCCGAAACAATTACGTTAGCAGCAGCCCCAATTATCGTCATGTTTCCGCCAAGACAAGCTCCCAATGCAAGAGACCACCAAAGAGGATGAGCATAAGCATGTCCCATAGTATCTTCAATTGCCGCAATCATCGGAGCCATTGTTGCAGTATAAGGTATGTTATCTATAATACCCGACAATATTCCCGATGCCCACAATATAATCATCGAGGTTGCAGTCTGCGAACCTTGCGTAACATCAAGAAGCCATTTTGCCATCAATGCAATTCCGCCGGATTCTTCCAAACCACCTATAATTATAAATAGACCCACAAAGAAAAATATGGTGTTCCATTCTACTTCAACCAAAACTTCTGCCGGTTTTTCAAAAATTAAAAGAACACTTGCGCCAATCATAGCAATTAAAAATGTGGGTATATGAGTAACATCATGAGATATAAAGCCTAATATTACAAGCAAAAGTATAACTCCTGAGCGTATTGCAAGCTTCATATCGGTAATAGACTTCGAATTATCAATCTTTGAAACAAGCTCCATTTTTTCAGGTGAAGATTTTAAATCCTTTCTGTAAATAAAAATCAACATAGCAATTACAACAATCATAATGACTGTCACAACTCCGGTTAATTCTCTTACAAAATCCATAAAACTTAAATTAGCAGCAGAGCCTATTATAATATTAGGAGGATCGCCAATCAAAGTAGCAGTACCGCCTATATTTGAGCAAAAAATTTCGCTAATCAAAAAAGGTATAGGATTTATATCAAGCAGCTTACACGCAGCAAAAGTTATCGGCATAACCAAAATAACCGTAGTTACATTATCCAAAAACGCCGATGCAACTGCAGTAAAAACAGCTAATGCTGCGAGTACTAACTTTGGTTTACCCTTTGTTTTCTTTAAAATTTCATTTGCAAGCCAAGTAAACATGCCTGATTTAGACGCAATATGCACTATTATCATCATTGAAACAAGCAAGAATATTACATTAAAATCTATAAAAGAAACAAAATAAGAAGCAATATTATCTTTTGTTTTTTCTACTGCAAGTAATCCCAAAAACAAAGTTAAAGATGCTCCCAAAAGAGCTATTACAACTTTTGGTATTTTTTCCCATGCTATAAAAATATATGCCACCAGCAAAATTAATGCTGAAGTTAAAATTGCATTATTCATAACAAATTGATGTAAATGTTCCATAATCCTCCTCTAATAGTCTAAAACAATCATTAGTTAATTCTAACTTAAAAATCAGTTTAGTAAAGTATAAAAAATTATATCTATGGTATATTAAAATATATCTTATTTAACGGTGAATAATGAGTTATCTTAAAAAATTAATTGAAACTGTAAAAATGCTTCGTTCTCCGGAAGGATGTGAATGGGATAGAGCGCAAACCCACAAAACAATAAGACAAAACATGTTGGAAGAAGCATACGAAGCAGCAGAAGCAATAGATGAAAATAATACGGAACATCTAAAAGAAGAACTTGGCGATGTTCTTTTACAGGTCGTACTACACTGTCAAATAGCAGATGACAATAAGGAATTCACAATTGAAGACGTGGCTAAAACTTTAAATGAAAAACTTATACACCGACATCCTCATGTATTTGGTGGCGAAAAAACAACAGACACAAAAAAAATACTCCAAAATTGGGAAAAACTTAAAGCAAAAGAAAAAAAGGAAAGAAAAAAAATACTTGACGGCATCCCATCAACACTTCCTGCTCTTTTATATTGCATGAAAATATCAAAAAAAGCTGCAAGGGCAGGGTTTGAATGGAAAAATAAAGAACAGGTAGAACAGTGTTTTTTAAGTGAAATTCAAGAATTTAAAAACGCAAAAACAAAAGATGAAAAAGAAGAAGAAATGGACGATATTCTATTTTCGCTTGTCAATCTTGCAAGATGGAATGATATAGATCCTGAACTTGCACTTTGTAAAGCAAACAAAAAATTTATAAAAAGATTCAATAAATTGGAAGAATTATCTGAAAAAAAATTATGTGAACTTAGTTTTGAAGAATATAACAATCTTTGGACAAAAGCAAAAAATCTTACAGAAAAAGAGGAATAAATGAAAGACAAAAAAATAGATATAGAACCTTGCTATATTTTAGTACTAATATTAGGTTGCATTCTTTTTATATTTTCAAACATAGGAATATACCCCCTCATAGATATCGATGAAACACGATATGTAAATATGAGCAAGTATATGTATTTAACAAAAGAATACTTAACACCGATATTAAACTTTGAACCGTTTTTAGAAAAACCTCCTCTGTATTTCTGGCTAAATGTGCTGTCTTTTAAGTTTTTTAATGCACAAAGTATTTTTGCAAGCCGTTTTGCAACGGGCTTTGTTGGAAGCTTCGGAGTATTATTTACATATTTCTTTGCTAAAAAAATTCTTAATGATAAATTATATGGATTTTTAAGCGCAAGCGTTTTATTGGCATCTGCTTGGTTTTTAGTTTTTACCCATGTTGCAATTCTTGATCTTAATTTTATGGTATTTTCCATGTGTGCAATTTATTTTGCAGTTCTGCCTTTATTTGAAGAAAAAGAAAAAAGAAAAAAAATATACTGGTATTTAGGCTATATTTTCATGGCAATATCTATACTTGCAAAAGGTTTTATAGGACTGGCCGTACCTTCTTTAGTAGTATTTTTCACATATTTGACCTTTGGAAAACTTAAAGAAATATTTAAACCAATATATATTCTACCGGGATTAGCACTGTTTCTTATAATTTCGCTGCCATGGCATATTATGATTTACAAAGCATACGGTGCCGATTGGATAAATATGTATATTTTAAAACATCATTTTGCAAGACTACTAAATTCAGAAGGTCTCGGAAGAAAACAACCGTTTTTATTTTATGTCCCCATTGTGCTTGCCGGACTCATTCCTTGGACTTTTAATTTTATAGTAGTAGTAATAAAGGACATAAAAAAACTTATAGCTAAAATCAAATTTAAAAAACATTTCTATATAGATACTCCGGACAAAAAGGCTATGATATTTGCGTATACTTATGCAATTTGTGTCTTTTTGTTTTTCTCATGTGCAAGCACAAAACTTCCGCCTTATATTTTAACAATGTTTCCGGCTCTTTCGCTTATAATTGGAAATTTATGGTATAGAGCCATTCAATACGGAGAAAACAAAAAAGAATTAAAGATATCTAATTATATTAATTCAATCTTATTTGCAACAATTTCCTTTTTAGGACTTATTTTTGCACTTGTATATAAAGCGGTATTACCCGAAAATATAGAATTCTATATAGACAATGCTACAACATTTGCTTTTCCGTCATTAATATACATATTTATAATTTCGTTATATACATTTGATTCAATTAAAAAAGAAAGGCTTTTGCAAACCTTTGTTTTTCATCTTGCGCTAATGATTGGTGCAGTATATGTAACATGCGACTTTGGTATACCGTACTACACAAGTTTCGCACAAGATGAACTTGAAGAATATGCGGCTTTTATAAACAAACAAAAAAATTCCCAAACCGTAACCTACGGTTTTAGTGCAAAATATTCTATTTTAAATCCGAAGAAAAAAATAAAATATATAGTAACAAGCAACAAAGATAACTATGATGAACTTATAGACTACATTGAGAAAAATAAACGCAAAAATGTCTATATTCTGACAAGAACAAAAATAACAGATCTGGATGATAAGAAAGAATTTAAAGAAATTAAATCCGGTAAAGTATACAAAATATATAAAGACACATTACACTAAGTAAAAAATGAGCTCTTTAAAAGAGCTCATTTTTTAAAAACATATTTTTATATTAAACTTCCTGAGCTTCGATTTTATCAAAATGTTCTTTTGCTTTTTTTTGAATTAACTTAGCTTTAAAGAAATTATCGGTTGCATTTTTTCTTATATCATCAGAGATACTTTTAGTTAATTTTGAATAAATAGGAACAAAACCCAAAACAGCAGCTATCGGAGCAAAAATATCCAAAGCTTTTTCTGTTTTTGGATTCTTCTTTAAGAAGGGATTTAATTTATTTTCAACAAATTTTCCTAATTTTGAATCGTTAATTTCAGCAGCCAATTTATCTTTCTCTGAAGCTATAAATCTAATCAATTTATTTTGCGGATGCTTTGTTGCCATGCTAGCCATAAGCTTAGGTGCAGAGCATAAAGCTAAAAGTGCTGCACCCATAGCTAAAAAACCTGCGGTAAAACCAAATCTTGCCGCTTTTTTATTTGCTGAATCATCCTTGCCATTGCCTTTTTTAACAGAGCCGATTTCATCCGCTAAAGAAGTTACTTTTTTAGAAAGAGCACCGACTCCGCCTGTAATGGCTAAAAAACCCAACCCATAAGCAAGTTTATTTGCCAGTTTTCCGGGTTGGGTTATTGCTACACTTGTTCCTATTGCGCCCACTGCTAATGCAGGTATTAAATTTCGAATTCGCATTTTTTTGCTGTTTTGCGCCGTATCGTATGCTTTTTTAAGACATAATTTACTTAAAGTATCGTTGTCCATCTCCTCGTAATGCTTATATCGCAATCTTTTCCCCTCTGGACAACTTTCAGTTGCACTATTACCAAAGTGTCTTGGTTTGCAACAATTTAAAAGATTATTTATTTGCACTTTTACCTCAAAAGATGACTAAAAACCATAATTATAATCTATACGATTATTCTAATACAATTTAAAAATAATGCAACCCTCAATATGAATTATTTGTAACATAAATTAAACATAAAGTTATTTTTTCATTGTGATATAATTTTTTTAAAATATTTTATTGAGGACTATATGAACTATATAAAATTTGTAGATGTAACAAACAGAGACGGCGTACAGACTTCAAGATTGGGACTTGCTAAGCTTGAAAAAACAATTATTAATCTTATGTTGAACGAAATGGGAATCAATCAATCCGAATTTGGATTTCCTACAACACAACACGAAATCAACTATTTAAACGGCAATCTCGAACTTGTGGAAAGAGGTGTTATAAACAAAACAAAACTTTCAGGATGGATGAGAGCAATTAAAAGTGATGTTAAGGAATCGTTCAATAATGTTCCTAAACTTAAATATATAAATTTAAGTCAATCAACCTCAAATCAAATGATAGCCGGCAAATATCAAGGCAAAAAAAATCAAAAAGATATATTAAACGATACACTGGAAGCTATAAATGAAGCTGTCAGTCAAAATGCAAAAATAATCGGGGTAAACGCAGAAGATGCCTCAAGATCGGATTTGGAATATTTAATTGAATACGCAAAGGAATGCAAAAAATACGGTGCCGCAAGATTTAGATACTGCGACACGCTGGGATATGACGACCCGACAAATGCCTATGACAGAATATATGCAATAGCTAAAGAAACAAAAATGGATATCGAGCTTCATTTTCATAACGATTTAGGTATGGCAACAGCATGTTCTGTTATGGGAGCAAAAGCAGCTATAGATGCAGGAGTTGACGCTTGGATAAATACAGCTATAAACGGCATGGGAGAAAGAGCGGGTAATGCCGATTTAGTATCATGCTTGCTTGCAATCACAAAATCAAGTGGTTTTAAAAACAAATATAAAATAGATCCTCAAATTGATATTTCAAAAGCTTGGAAGCTTGCAAAATATACAAGTTATGCTTTTGGTGTTCCCATACCGATTAATCAGGTTGCAGTCGGTGCGAATGCTTTTGCACATGAATCTGGAATTCATGCAGATGGTGCTCTAAAAGACAGAAGAAACTATGAGCTTTATGACTTTGAAGAATTAGGAAGAGGCGAACCGGAAATAATTGAAACCGGAAGAATGATTACAATCGGCGAATACGGAGGAATAAAGGGTTTTAGAAACGTATATCAAGGGCTTGAATTAGAATTTCATGACGAAAACGAAGCAAGAAACATCTTGGAACTTGCCAGATACGCTAATGTTCATACTCAAAAACCTCTAACCGACAGTGAATTAAGATTTATATATTTTTATCCCGATATAGCAGCAAAAATAATGACTGTAGATCCGTATTATTCTCCATCCGGAGCTCTCAAAGAAAGAATGGAGAGACTGGAACATGTCCCCGGAGCACATATAATATGAAAAAAGTATATATTGATACTCTCGGCTGTCAAATGAACAAATATGATACAGAGCGTATTTTGGGCATGCTAACTCATTTTGATTACATACAAACAAAAGAAGAATCAAATGCTGATTTATACATTGTAAACACATGTGCCATAAGACAACTATCAGCCGATAAAGCATATTCTCGCCTCGGCAATTGGGGAAGAATAAAAAAAGAAAACAAACAGGCAAAAATAGTTATCGCCGGCTGCGTTGCACAATTAGAAGGCGAAAAACTGTTAAAAAAATTCCCGTATTTAGATTTGGTGGTAGGTCCGCAAAATATTTACGAACTTCCTGATTTACTGAAAAAAATTGAAAATGAAAGAATTTGCGCAACAAAAGATTATTTTTGCGAAGATAAAAACTATAATATAAAAAGAGAGAAAGGCGTAAATGCTTGGTTATCAATAATGGAAGGCTGCAATAATTTTTGTTCATATTGCGTTGTACCATATACCAGAGGACGCGAACGTTCAAGAGAAATCGGAGCAATTGTTAAAGAAGCAGAAAATATTCTTTCTCAAGGCTATAAAGAAATAACTTTACTTGGTCAAAATGTTGACAGTTATGGAAAAAATTTAGAAGGCAAGCCAAATTTCGCTAAATTATTACAAGAACTAGATAAACTTGAAGGAAAATTCAGAATAAGATTTACAAGTTCATATCCGACCGACATTACGGATGAAGTAATAGAAACGGTGAAAAACGCAGATAAAATTTGCGAATGTTTTCATATACCAATGCAATCCGGTAATGATAGAATTTTAAAAGCTATGAACAGGCGTTACAATGTTGAACAATATAAAGAAATAGTTGAAAAAATAAGAAAAAATATTAAAAATGTTACTATAACTTCAGATTTTATAGCAGGCTTCCCGGGAGAAACCGAAAAAGAATTTATGGATACAATAAGAGCTATTGATGAATTACAACTTGATTATTCAAATACTGCCGCATATTCTCCCCGTCCCATTACAAAAGCGGGCAAAATGACCGATTTATTTATTGAAGAAAATGAAAAGAAAAGAAGACTCGCAATATTAAATGACAAAGTCAAAGAAGCGCATTTGAAATCAAACAAAAAATATATAAATAAAACCATGGAAGTATTAATTGATAATATAAAAGATGGTGTATATCAAGGAAGAACAAGAAACAATAAAGTAGTGCACATCACAGACAATAAAAATTACGAAATAGGTCAGTTTGTAAATGTAAAAATTGAACGTGTTTCAACATGGTGTTGTTTTGGAAAAAGCGAATAAAATAAGCAACAAAAATGTTATAAAATTTTATAACATTATATAAAAAATATATAATTTTTAGGCAATTTTTATTTCTCAAAATACTTTATTTAATTATAAAAAATTTAACATGGATATTTAAGGAGAAATAAAATGAATAATATAGAATTAAGCTTTAAAAGTTCTTATTATTTTCCAAATTTAGACAGACCAGATCCAATAGAAGATAATTCCTTGGGAACATACTTCTGGTCAAGGTCAAATACAATTTTAACATATGATGAAAACGGAAATGTAATCGAGGCAAAAAGCAATGAAAATGATTTAATTGGCAAAAGTCTTAAATATTTCTATGATGAAGAAGGCAAATTAATAAATGCCGCAATATGCGAAGACGCTTTTAAAAACGGAAGAAATGTAAGTTATACGGAAATGTCCTTTGCATACGATGAACAAGACAGACTTGCAAGTGAATTGCACAGAATAGATATAAATGGAGATAATCTTATAGATAAAACAGAATATTATGAATATATATATGACGAAGAAGGAAAATTAATTCAATTAAACACAACAAGCCAAAACGAAAATTCCAACGTAGATATCAAAAACGGCGGCACGGAAAAATTTTATTACGATGAATTTGATGTTTTATCAAAAATAACTTATGAAGGCGACTACAGACTGGATGGAACTATTGATGTATATGAAGAAGTGGCATTAAAGCCCGGCGGAAAAGTAATATGCGGAGATTCTTGGGAAAAAATAACGGCTGACAACATCTTTGGATTATTATTAGGAACTTGTGACACATATTCAAAAAAATGGAGTTATGACGAAGAAGACAACATATACCGAGTAAATGAATATATTAACGGAAAACTTGAAGACAGATACACAACAGCAAATCAATTCGGGGAAGAAGAAATATATTAATTTTAACTTAAATTGTTTGCCAGATAATAAATTTTAAAATATAATAACCCTAGTAAATAAGGGGAGATACAAAATGGCAAACAATTATAATAGGGTCTATAATTTCTCGGCAGGCCCTGCTGTTTTACCGGTAGAAGTTCTTGAAACAGCAAGAGACGAAATGCTGAATTATCAAAGTTCAGGCATGTCTGTCATGGAAATGTCTCACCGCAGTAAAGTATATGACAATATAATAAAAACAGCAGAAAAAGACCTTAGAGAACTTTTAAACATTCCGGAAAGCTATAAAGTCCTCTTTTTACAGGGTGGTGCACATCTTCAATTTTCAATGGTGCCCATAAATTTACTTAAAAACGGAATTGCAGATTACATTGTAACAGGTCAATGGGCAAAAAAAGCCTATATAGAAGCTCAAAAATATGGAAAAATTAATAAAATAGCATCTTCTGAAGATAAAAATTTCTCATACATTCCCGATTGCTCCGACTTAAATATTTCATCAAACGCAGATTATGTATATATTTGCGAAAATAATACAATATACGGAACTAAATTTAAAACATTACCTAACACCAAAGGAAAAACATTGGTCTCGGATATGTCATCTTGTTTTTTATCAGAACCTGTAGATATTGCAAAATACGGTTTAATTTTTGCAGGGGTACAAAAAAATGTGGGACCCGCAGGAGTTCAAATAGTAATTATAAAAGATGATTTACTCAGAGATGATTTACCGTCATGGTGTCCTACAATGCTAAACTATAAAATCCATGCCGATAATAACAGCTTATATAATACTCCGCCTGCATACGGAATATATATTTGCGGCTTAGTTTTCAAATGGCTCAAAAATATTGGCGGACTGGAAAAAATGAAAGAAATAAATCTGAAAAAAGCAGCAATTCTATATGATTTTCTTGATAAATCTAATCTTTTTAAAGGTACTGTTGAGAAAAACTCAAGATCTTTAATGAATATACCTTTTATTACCGGCTCGGAAGAACTTGATAAGAAATTTATTGAAGAATCTGCCAAAAACGGATTATTGCAGCTCAAGGGACATAGAACCGTCGGCGGAATGCGTGCTTCATTATACAATGCAATGCCAATCGACGGAGTTAAAAAACTTGTTGAGTTTATGGAAAAATTTGAAAAAGAAAACACAAAATAAAATATAAACTTTTGTAAATAATAATTTTACAAAGTTGAAAATATATTTTTATGTAATACTATATAATTATATGGGATAAATTATTCCATAATATGTGTTACTAAAATCAAGAATTAGATTATTATTAATTCATCCTTGACAACATCTCTTGATGTAGTAATGTATAAATTACGGCAGAAATTCCTCAAGAAAATGCCGACTATGGCAGGAA
>CALVAW010000016.1 GCA_944325655.1 Candidatus Gastranaerophilales bacterium | reverse complement strand
CAAACAACGAAGAAACAAATGCCACAGATCAAGAAGCAACGCTAGGATACAGAAACATATTCAAAAGATACAATGCATAAAAAAGAGCCTCAAAAGAGGCTCTTTTAATTTAAAAAATATTTGCGAAATATGCAAAAAAATTTTATAATCTCTATAAAAAGGATTACAGTATGAACAAAAAACAAGCGTTTACTCTTGCTGAAATTTTGATTTGTCTTGTTATAATCGGATTTATAGCATTAATTATGATAAAAAACGTAAAAACAAAAGATTTTACGGAAAAAACATATATAGCAAGCGCATTTAAAGCTTTTGAGAGTGTACAACAAGCGTCGGTTAAAATAAGAGACTCTGAAACTGAAAGCTGTCCTACGGGAAGTTTCATGGCAAATGTAGCGGGAGATTGGGAATATACTCTTGTAAATTCATCGGGTATAAATGCAAATACCGAAGAAGTTCTAAATTTATATGGCAATTATCTTAAATTTGAAAACACCGGAATTAATTTCTGTGATTACACGAGTTTCTGTTCAGATGAAGAAATTAAAGGCGCTAAGCTTCCCGGAAATATGTATATAGGTTTTGAAGTAACAGAAATTGAAGATTGCCCTGATTACTACATGCCAAACACTGCAACAATAATAAACGGCAGCGGAAAATGTTGGGGTAAATTATATGTAGACGTTGACGGAACAAAAGGACCAAATACACTCGGAAAAGATGTTTATGTTATAGGATTAAACGAAAGCGGTCTGGCATACTAGCTATGACTCACCATTTATTAAAAAAAGCGTCTTATTTATTCTAACTAAAAGTTTTTGTTTTTCATTTTCAATGTTTTGTTCACTGTATTTTCCTTGCATAGTAGGAATATAACGAGCATAATAATTGGAATCATACAACAAATTGCCTAAAACCTTTGCATGATAATTTGTTGTTAATATATCAATATAACTTTCTTTAAAAGATTCTGACTTATTTTGATATTTTGTTTTAAGATTTTTAGTATATAAATCTATCATATTGACACAAGCATTGAAACGCTGAATATCACCATTTTCTTCAATACATTTTTTTAAATTTAAAAGAGCAAATTTTGTTTTTTGTAAGTCATTTAAATAATTTGATGATTTATCTTTTTTAACAATAACATCCAAAAATAAAGCATCATCATAAGGTGCTTTTTTCAACTCATCACCCGATAAATCCTTTTTTTCGGGCGTTTTTAAATCTTCATTTTTACTTGAAGCAAATTCTTGTCTTTTATATTGAAAGTCTCTTCCTATATCAGGCAAAACCCCCCAATAACCTTTTTGTTCCTCTTCTGAATCTTTTTTATTTTTTCTTTTAAAAATTTTAGAAAACCAACTTGATTTTTT
Source organism: Candidatus Gastranaerophilales bacterium (assembly GCA_944325655.1). Lineage (GTDB taxonomy): Bacteria > Cyanobacteriota > Vampirovibrionia > Gastranaerophilales > Gastranaerophilaceae > RUG14156. Next base: position 39,516 of record CALVAW010000016.1, on the reverse strand, counting down.
TTCAGTTAAGTCTTTGTTATCTTTTGCTTCTTCATTTTGCAGCATTTTAACTTTTTCAGAAGGATTTTCAAAAGGCGTATCAAGGAAAAAATCTTCTTCACAATATGCAATGCCGATTGCGAAGAAGAAATACAATATTATTAAATTGAGAGAGATAAATATTTTTTTCATAATTTAATTTATATTTATTGCAATTTAACTTAATAATTCCATAGCAGATTCTAACAATTGTTTATATGTAGACATTATTTTTCCCGATAAATCAAGCTGAGTCTGCGCTTCCTGCCAATATGTGGCATTAGCTTTAAAATCAATATTAGACAACTCTATTAACCCGCTTCTGATTTCTCCTCTGCCGATAACCGGTTTTCCCGAATATTCAGTTTCAAGATATTGTCCCTGTTTATACTCAAAAAGTTCCTGAGGATTATGAAAATTCATAACTGCAATCTTATATAAAGGTGCAGAATCTTTGCCGTTATTAGCTTTTCCGTATAAAATTCCGTCTCCTTTTATTTCAAATTCATCATACTTGCCCAAATATTTACCATTATCGGGGTCTATCCACAATTTTATTTCAGTAGTAGGAACTGATAACGCTCCGCCTTGAGCAATCGTATTTTGAAAAGAATCGTTATCAAGCGATTTTGTTCCTGACATAATTTCACCCTTATCATTCAATATATATCCCTGAACTTTAGAACCGTCAGCCGCTCTATAAACGCCTTCTCCGTCAAATTTAAATTCTCCCAAGCGAGTATAAGCTATTCTTCCTTCGTCATTTCTTAAAACAAAAAAGCCGTTGCCTTCAAGAAAAATATTTTCATTTGAAGTACCCGGAATAGCCTTTCCTTGCCCTTGATTTTTAAGAATTCTGTCAGGAACAGCAGCGTCCAGGTATGTTTTAAATGTAACTTGATTTTCCCTGTACCCGGGAGTATACATATTAACAAGATTTTCCGATATTGCATTCATCCAATGAACGGTCGTTTTTTGTACATTCATTGCATTTATGTATGAATCTCTCATTTATCGCTCCTTTTTTGTCTTTTAGACTGATTTTCTTCTCTGTATTTCGAATATCCCAATGAAGAATAATTTATATTTTCATCATCAAATCTTTGTTTCAAACACTGTATATTATTTTTTAAATAACTTTCAACCTCAGCTGTCCCCGGAATAAAATGTGCCTGAACTTTACCGTCTTTATCGAGTTTTAATATAACGGTAACATCCCTATCAAAATCCAATCTTATCGGTTTATTGGTATCAAGGGAAGTTTGAAGGACATTTATAAGAGACTTTGTTGCATTTATTTTTTTATCTTGTGATGTTGTCAAATTAATGCCGTTATCATCAACCGAATAATTAATAATGTTTTGCTGATTTAACAAGTTAACAAAAAATATGGCATCTTGAACACCAATTTTTGTAGCGTCTATATCAAATTCCGAACCAAAATCCAACTCCAAAAATTTAGCATTTAATTCCTCTTCAAAATTAATCTCTTTTGGTGAAATCAAATTCTCTATTATCTCTTGGAGACGTGTTTTAACACTGTAAAAAGGATTAGCATCTTTTACACTTATATAACTTTCCGGTTCAAAAATTTCTCTTAAATTAGTTTGAACCAAATCTTCATTATATTCTTGTTTTGATATAGTATCAATTTCCATTTTTTATTTTTTCTATATATTCTTCTAATTCAATATCTTCTTTTTTCTCTCGATTTTTTATAAAAGACCTTTGTGAACCGATTTCATTTAATTCTTTAAGCTCAAGTGCTTTTTGTTCTTGTATATAATTTTCTTTTTGATGTTCCTTATGTTTTTCTAAAACATTTACTTCCTGCTCTCTTAATTTCAACAATTCTTTTTCTTTCTCCAAAACTTCGAGAGCTTCCAGTTTTTGTTGTTTTAATTTTTTATCTTCTTCCCATAAATGTTTAATATATTTATCATATTGTTCATACATCATAGGATCGGCTTTTCTCATTTGTTTTGTTAAATCATCTATCTGCTGAAGATTTTTTATTATCAATAATTCAATTCTATCAACCTCGCTTTGAGCTTTTATAACTGCTTGCAGTTGTTGTTCTTTTTTTCTTATTCTAATTTCAAGAATTTTTTGCAATCTATAAGAAAAAGGCATTATAAATCCATAAATATACTTTCCTATATACGTTTACGACTGATTTACAATAACTGTTTAATAAAAATTTTAATAAAGTCAAAAAAATCAACTAAATATATGATTTTAATTGAATAAAATATATTCGATAATTTTATTACTATGATAAGGGGATTTGTAAAAAAAGTCGTATTGGTGCTTTGTTTTTTCACTTTTTGCAACTTAAACTGTTTTGCACTTGAAAAAATCGGTATCATAACAGATACCTTGCTAACACCTGTAAACTACTATAACGCATATTTCAGAACTCCTGAATTTTTCGCTCAAGACGTAAGAGCAAGCTTGATAAGAAGAAACGTACAAGTTATTCCGATTGATTCTGCACAAAGTGCACTAAAACAAGCAGGCATAAGACAATACGACTTAGAATCCCTTCAAGGACTCCAACAAGGATATAATATAGAATATCCGCTTTTAAAAAAAATCGCAAAAAAGATAGGGGTCAAAAAAATGGTTGTAATAACCATGGGAATGGATATACAACGTGATTTTCTTAAAAACACAATGTGGAATGTTTTAAATATTTCAGGAATGGATGTTGTTAACCCGACACACAGAGTTTCAGTTTATGTAAGTTTTGTGGATGTTGAAAAAGAAATTGTGCTTTGGGAAAGTATCTATGCTAAAAATATACGTAATAATAAAATGAAAAATCTTGATACAACAATATCAAACAACTATGAAGGAATGTTACGTTTAAAAGAATACTCCAAATATATAAGCCCTGATATTGCATATAATGTTAAAATGAAGATGTTAAATCCTAATTTTGTCGAACCCCCGACAGCAATAACAAGGGAAAACATCAAACAATATGCTAAAGACAAACACAACATAGGAGTAAAAAAAGAATTATCCGAAATTGAAAGAAAAAAATGGGATACAGACAAATTAAAAGACGACACAAAAGAAAACATAGTTGATGTTACCAATTCAACAAAAAACGGAATAGTAAATTTTGGAAATAAAACAAAAAACGGTATAATAAATTTAAAAAATAAAATATTTCACAAAAAAGAAGATAACTGGTTATAAAATTTTGGAGGAAATATGGTAAAGCCTGTAGATAATAAAGAAGATAAAAATCCCAATAAAAAACCGTCTTTGGAACTTACTCCCAATATGATTATGATACTAAACAATGTCATATTAATTGTTGTGGTAATCGTTTCAATGCTAATCATGTATTTTATGATTGATTCATCCATGAATAGAAAAATAGCGAAACTTCTTCCTCAGGAAGAACAAACGGAAGAAGAAGGAGAAGATATAAGACAAGAAGGAATATTATTGGATTTAGGAGAATTTATATTAAATCTTGCCGATACCACACACAGAAGATATTTAAAAGTCGGAATAGCTATGGAATTGTCTAAAACAGAAGCCGAAATGGCAGAAGCTGAAAATCCGGCTCCTTCCGGAGGTCATGGTGCAACTGCAGTTGATCCTGAAGCTGCTATAATTGCGGAAATGGAAAGATATAAACCTGCAATCAGAGATGCCGTTATTTCGGTTTTATCTAATAAAACATCTGATGAGCTATCGACTCCTACAGGAAAAGAAATAGCGAAAGAAGAAATTCTTGAGATGGTAAACAATATTTTTGAAGGTCAAAGAGAAGTTATGAGAGTTAGCTTCGGACAATTTATAATTCAATAAAGATGGAAGAAAAAGAAGAAAAATTGAATAACGAAAATTCATCCTTCGATGAAACAAAAGATAAAATTGAAAAAAACGAGCAAATCGAAAACAATAATTCAACTCAAGAGCTCGTCACCGTTCGACCTGTCAAATTTCAAGAATTCAAAGAAGCTCCTGCAAACCGCTCAATAAAGAAAAATCTTGATATTATGCAAGATGTTTTAATGCATATAAGTGTCGAATTGGGCAGAACAAAATCTTCAATTAAAGAAGTAATGGAGATGGAAAAAGGCTCTATAGTTGAGCTTGAAAAAATTGCAGGCGAGCAAGTTGAAATATACGTTAATGAAAAACTTGTTGCTAAAGGAGAAGTTATAGTAATTGAAGATAAATTTGGCGTAAGAGTTACAAGCACAAGTCTTGGCAAAAATATAAACAATTAGCCCCTAAAAAGATTATGACTCAACACTTCATTTTTTAATAGAGGATAGTCTTCGATATTTTTATTTTCTGCAAATTCAAACGCATATTTTCTTGCAACATCTAAAATCTCGACATCATTAACTAAATCTGCAAGATTAAAATCCGGAAGGCCGGATTGTCTTGTACCGAGAAATTCTCCAGGACCTCTCAATTCTAAATCTTTTTGAGAAATAATAAAACCATCATTTGTTTTTGTCATTATATTTAATCGTTTTTTAACATCTACTGTCGAACTTGTTGTAATTAAAACACAGTAGGATTGTTCATCAGACCTTCCCACACGCCCTCTCAATTGATGTAATTGAGATAAACCAAATCTTTCAGCATTTTCGATTATAATAACGGTCGCATTCGGATTATCAACTCCAACCTCAACAACCGTAGTAGAGACGAGTATATCATATTTACCGTTTTTAAAATCATTCATAACTTCGTCTTTTTCAATATTTGACATTTTACCGTGTAAAAGTCCTATCTTATATCCTTGAAATTCGCCTTCCTGAAGTTTTTTAACCTCCTGAGTAGCTGCTTTTGCGGTTATAGTCTCTGATTCTTCTATCAAAGGATAAACTATATAAGCCTGATGCTTAAAAAATATCTCTCTTTTAATCAAATCATAAGCTTTCTTTCTTTCCTGTATTCCGCCAAGAGTTGTTATAACAGGCTTTCTTCCTTTTGGCAGCTCATTCATTATCGTCATATCCAAATCGCCATGCAAAGTTAAAGCAAGTGTTCTTGGTATTGGTGTAGCAGTCATATTTAACATCTGAGGCATTTTTCCTTTATTCAATAAAGCGTTTCTTTGTTTAACACCGAACCTATGCTGCTCATCTATTACGATTGCTCCTAAATTATTAAATTCTACCCCCTCTTGTATTAGAGCATGGGTACCAACGGCTATATGAGTTTGACCGTTTCTTAAATTAATATAGGCTTCTTTTTTAGCTTTTTGCGTACTTTTACCAATAAACAAACCTACACTTAAACCTAAAGGAGTAAGCCAAGATGAAAAATTCCTATAATGCTGAAGAGCTAAAATCTCTGTAGGAGCCATGATTGCTCCTTGGTATCCATTTTCAATGGCGCATAAAAGCATTATACATGCTACCACTGTTTTTCCCGAACCGACATCCCCCTGAAGCAATCTTTGCATTGGCTTAGAAGAACCTAAATCCTTTAATATTTCATCAACAGCTTTTTTTTGTGCATTAGTTAATTCAAATGGCAAGCTATTGATGAATTTATCTACCAAACCCCCTTTTTTAATTTCCAATTTAATAGATTCATTTTCTTCACTTTCTTTTCTTAACAAAGCAAGATTAAGCTGCAAAGAAAAAAATTCTTCAAATACAAGCCTGTATCTTGATTTTTCAATTTCTTCAAACGAAGAAGGAAAATGCAGAGTTGATATTGCATTTCTTTTTTTTACCAAAAAAAGTTCGTCTAAAATATAATCAGGTAAAGGTTCATATATCTTATCCCAAAATTTTTCAAGCGCATTCTTTATAGCATTTACAAGAGTTTTAGAATTTAAGTCCTCAGTTAAAGGATATATCGGTACAATCCTGTTTTTATCAAATTCAATTTCTCCACTTTCCCCCAATACCTGAATTTGAACTTTATCCAATGTTGTTCTTGAATTGTAATCGTCAAATTTTACCGTTCCCAATACCATAACGGTAGAATTTACAGGATACATTTTTTTATAATGCTCTATAATCCTTCTGTTATTTGTTTTAACAAATAAATTAACAGGTATAATTCCGGTTGAATCTTTAATATAAATTGTAAATATGGTTAATTTTTTTTGCGTGGTAAAATGTTGAACTTTTGCAATTGTCCCGTAAATAGTAACGTTTTCACCAAGTTTTAAATTTTTGATTTTGCTTTGTCCTTTATAATCGGCATATTTTCTAGGATAATATTCAATTAAATCTTTGACTTTAAATATACCGATTTTATTAAATAACTTGGAAATCCGAGGACCGACTCCTTTCACAAAAGTAACATCAACTTCTTCTATTTCTTCTTTAAATTCACAATGTTTCTCTTGTAAATTTTTTTTATTTCTCGGCTTAATTTGTTTTCTCAGTCTGTCAAAAAGCTCAAGAGTTCTATCTATTGTATATTTTCGATTAGACACACTATCAAAAGCATAACTTTCAAATAAATTAATCAGATTTGCAACATTTTGTTTTTCTATTTTATTTATTCTTTTTAAAACATCATACAAAATACTCGTCATAAATTTTGAAAAATTAGTTTTTCTTCCGTCAAAATTTATATATTGGTACTTTATTTCCAAAGTAAGAGCTTTTTTTACTTTTTCATATATTTCATCAAAACCCAAAATTTTAACCCTATTCTACAAGCCTGATTACTTCATATAAATTTATTTTATTCGTTTTTCCCCTTATTACAACATTTTTTATTGTAATTGCATCAACAAAATCTTTAACTCTTTCATAAGTTGATTCACTAATTAAAAAGTTTGTCCTGTAAACTTTATTATAATTTTCAATTCTACTCGCCGTATTAACGGTATCACCTATTACCGTATACTCTAAACGCTCTGTAGAACCTATATTTCCTATAAATGCTTCGCCTGTTGAAATTCCTATTCCAATTTCAATTTTTGGTTTACCTTCATCAATCCATTTTTCTTGCAGATATTTAACTTTTTTTAACATCCTATCGGCGCAACGAACGGCATCGAGAGCATGATTTTTATTTTTCTTTGGTTCTCCAAAGATAACAAGAACAGCATCTCCCATAAACTTATTCAAAATGCCGTTATGCTCCTCTATAATGGGCACCAAAGCAGAAAAATACTCATTCAAAATCATTGTAACCGAATTTGCATCCATATTTTCAGATATAGATGTAAAATTCCTGATATCAGCAAATAAAACCGTAATATCGGCTCTTTTGCCGCCAAGAGAAATATTATCAATATTTTTCACCACATTTTGCATTACGTCATAAGAAAGATATTTTCCCATCGCCCTTTGAATTTTAACTTTTTTATTATCTTCTAATAAATATCTATAGGAATATGCGCATGCAAGAGCAACTATAACAAATAATTCAGGTAAAATTAAACTAATTGCGATTTTATTGTAATACATAAAAAATGTAAACAACAAATAAATCAACATAACCGAAACACTGGATAACAATGCTCCGGTTATAGACATTGTAATTGCCAAAATAAAAACTAAAATAAAAATACCCGCACAAATTAAAAAATTATAAAAAGGACTCGTTACTCTGTAAAAATTATTAGATATTAAATTATCAAAATTTGTAGCTTGTATATCAAGACCGGAGAAATTTTCCGAAATCGAAGTCCTTTGAATATCAGATAATGCCTGAGCTTGCGCATTGGCGCCTATAAAAACAATTTTATTATTAAACTCTTCGGATTTTATCGATGGAATCTCTCCTTTTTTAATTGCTCTATAAGAATTAATAATATCGGAAGCGGAATATTTTTTATGTGAATATATGCCATCTTTAGTTTTATAATAACAAATATAATTTAAAACCATGCCGAAGCGGCTTTTTACGGGTACTTTCAGAGTATAGTCATTTGAGAAACCATAAATATAATTATCAGTTAAAATAAACTCTTTTATTCCCGTATATTTAGAATACATATTTAGTGCAAGTGACGGAAAAAAATTACCCTTATAATTTATTAGCTGAGCAGATTTTCTTATATAACCGTCAAAATCTTCAGGAACATCAACCGATCCCAAAGACGAGACATTTTTAAAATATTCCTTTTGAAACGAAGTAAAACTTTTAAAACGGCTCTTTATACGATATTTCTTGGCACGTTTATCTATTATTTTAATATCTGTTTTTGTTTTTAAAATATCATCATATTCTTGTTCATTAATGTTTTTTTCAAATTTATCATAAGAAAATGCCACACCGGCAATGAGTTTTTTGAAATCTCCTATCCTTGAAAAAAATTTTTTATCAGACTCAGGATGTTCACTGTCAGGCGCCATTATCAAACCATCATACCCGATTAATTTAACATTGGTATAATTTTCAAAATAATCAAAAATTTCAAGATAATACTTTCTCTTCCAAGGCCATCTGCCTATATCATGAAGCGACTTATCGTCAATTACAACCAACACAACATCAGACGAAGAAATCTTATTATTCATCGTCAATTTATTCATAATATTATAAGATTTTAATTGCAAAAAAGAAGCGGTTAAAGAATATATAACAAGAAAAATAAATACAAAAACCGGAAATAAAAACTTTGTGTTTCTTTGTTTAAACTCCATAGACAATATTGTATAATACTTTTAAAAAAATAAAAAGCAGATATTAAAAAATATCTGCTTTTAAGTACTATACCGATACAATTCCCTCTTTTATGGCTTTGACTGCTGCCTGAACTCTATCATCCACGCACAGCTTTTGCAAAATTGAGCAAACATGAGCTTTTGCAGTATGTACAGAAACAATTAATTCTTGAGCTATTTGAGTATTGGATTTGCCCTGCACCAATAACTTCAATACTTCATTTTCTCTTTCCGTTAATTTAGCTTTAGAATCTATATTATGAGACGAATTCATAATCTCGGTGCTCTCCGGTTTCGGGAAGAATTTTAAAGCTAAATGTGCAACATTAGAATCAATCCAGCATGCACCTTTTGCAACATTTTTAATAACTCCGGATAGCGTAATCGGATCAATATCTTTAAGACAATATCCGCTTGCACCCGAACCCAAAGAAGCAATAACCTCTTCTTCTCTGTCATGAGAAGTTAAAATGATTACTTTTGTGTTAGGTGATATCACCTTTATTTTTGCTGTTGCCTCTAATCCGTTAATACCCGGAAGTCCTAAATCCATCAAAACAACATCAGGTTGTTCTTTTTTAATTAATTCTAAACCTACCTCTGCATTTTGCGCTTCAGCAATGACATTAATATTTTCAATCTCATTCAAAGCGTACCTTAAACCAACTCTCGTTAACTTATAATCCTCCACAATAATTACGCGAACATCTTTCGCGGCATTTCTACTAACCGTTTGTTGGCTCATTAATTTAATCCTTTCTCGTCTTGTATAGTTAATAAATAATTCTTGGATTAATACTATCTTGTAAAAACTTTTTAGTTAATTAGCCGACTGTCTAATATCCAAATTAGACAGTCGGGCAGGTATTAAATTTTTAATAAAAAATAGTAAATTTCAATCTTTTAATTTTTATATTATAATCAAACTATGAAGGAAAATTATTTGCCGTTATTTAGAAAATACCGTCCGCAATCTTTTCAAGATATCATCGGACAAGAAAGCCTTGTTAAAGCATTATCAAATGCAATAGAATTAAATCGTATTGCAAATGCGTATCTTTTTTGCGGTCCGAGAGGAACGGGAAAAACCTCGAGTGCAAGAATTTTTGCAAAATCCTTAAATTGCGTAAACGGCCCGACTCTAACTCCATGTCAAAAATGTGCAAGCTGCGTTGATATAACAAATGCCGCAGGATTAGACGTAATAGAAATAGACGCCGCTTCAAACAGAGGCATACAAGACGCAAAAGAACTTATTTCACAAGTACAATATGCTCCTATCAACGGAAAATATAAAATTTTTATCATCGACGAAGTACACATGCTGTCAAATGATGCATTTAATGCTCTTTTAAAAACATTTGAGGAACCTCCGGAAAACGTTATATTTATTCTTGCAACCACCGAACCGCATAAAGTTTTGGAGACAATAGTAAGTCGTTGTCAAAGATTTGATTTGAGAAGAATTACAACAGAAGACATTATAAAACGTTTAAGACAAATATCCGATTTGGAAAATATAAAAATAACTGATGAAGCATTATTTACAATCGCAAAAAATGTCTCCGGCGGTTTAAGAGATTCTCTTGCTCTTTTGGATCAAGTAAGTATTTTAGGTGTAAAAGAAGAAATAACAAAAGAACTGATAGAAGATTTGCTCGGAAAAATCAATTTTGATACGTTGTTAAATCTTTTAAAAGATATAAATGACGAAAATATAGAACTAGCATTGCATGACGTTGATAACATATATGCAAAAGGCAACGAGCCGAGAAATTTAGCCGAAAACTTTATAGAATTTTTAAAAAATACTATACTGACCCTTAATTCAACCGATGACAGCTCCATCACAAAATTCACAACCTTAATTAAAGAAGATATTGAAAAGATAAGAACTTTAAACCTTGATAAAAACAAGACAATAAAAATACTTAATACAATTATTGAATATTATAAAGAAATTAAAATATCCACAAACCCTTATCTTTGGATGGAACTTGCAGTCATTGGAGCTTGTAAATTAGATTTACAAAATATTCAAAACCCTGCTTCTACTGCACCGATTTTACAAACGCAAAAAACACAAAACACCACAGCAGAAATACAAAAACCAATTATAAAACAAGAAATCCAAGATAGAGATAATATTGAACAAAATCAAAAAAACGACACAGATGAAGAAAACCAAGCAGTTATCGAAAAAATAAATTTTGAAAATCAAAAAGAAGATGTTGTTCAAAACAGCGAAAAATTAAATGAGGCTGAGGCTTGGACAAAAATAGTAAACGCAATCCCTTCGCTACCGGCAAAGGCCTTTTATTCGGGAGTCTCCAAACTTGTAAAGATAGAAAACCAAAAAATTACCCTTGGATTTTTGAACGAAAATTTAATCATACAAGCAAAATCAAGCTCCAAACTGCCTCTGCTGCAAGCCGGAGTTGATGCAACATACAAGGGTTTTAAAATTGAATTCATTAAAATTGACTCTTCGCAAAAAACTATTGAAGTAAAACCAAAAATATCTTCAAACATGCCGAAAAGGCCGCCGGAGATACCTATATCAAATCAAAATGAAAATACAGAAGCATCTTATGACGCTATCAAAACCGACAAAGAAGATAAAAACGAAGAGCAAAAAAAAGAAAACGAAAAAAAATATTACAGCCCGAAAGTTCAAGAAATGATTGAACAATTTAACGGGAGAATTATAGAATAAATTTATCTTAATCTGAAATTAATCATTGCTTTATGATTTACTGCAATTAATTCCATTGAATTAAAAATTTGATTAGGGTCAACTGTTGATTTAGTATCCAGATTAACAGTAACTTTGGAAGAATAAAGTTCTGCAAGTTTTTGATCGAAATTTTCAGTTATTTGAAGTTTCATCTTTATTTTCCTTTAATCACTGCTTACATATATATAAAGTATATAAAGATTATCTAATTTCAAAATTAAATTATTTTGTTACAAAACTTAATCTTCGACCGTTACTTCGCTTTCTTCCTTTTCTTCCGATTGCTTTTTGTTCTTGTTTTGTTTTTTTTCTTTATTTTCCTGTTCTTTTTCTTTAACAAATTTCTTGAACATAATAGAACCGGCATTAACCATAGCTAAACTATCCAAAGAAGCCCTTAACTGTGCTGAACGGTCCTGATAATTGCTTTTTTGCTCTCTTTCTTCTTCCTCTTGCATCTCCTGAGCAAAATACTCCCCGCCTTGTCCCATTTTTTCCTCAGACATTTTATTTGCCATTCCTGAAGCATCGCCTGATTTAAAATTAAAACTAGGTATAGGAGATATACCCCTGTTATCGACCATTTTTAACCCTCGCCTTATGTCGGATAGATAATATCATTTTTTTAACAAAAAAACAACACTAACTAAGGGTATAAAACTTATAAAAATATTTTTTTGCGTGAGCATTATTTAAAATATTCAATTATTTCTGATATAGCTTCTTTTTGCGTATAACCCTTGCTTTCAGGCTCAATATTTCCCCAAAGAGCCAGAATTGTTTTAATATTTTTATAATTTTTACACGGAACAATATTATTTATATTGTCATCAACAAAAAGTGCGCTTTTATATCCGTTTGATAACATATATTCATTCATAAATTCCGCTTTTGAAGAATAATTATTCAAAATCTCCCGAGCAAATACTTTATTATCTTCAAAATTTAATCCGTAAAAATTTAACCTTTTCAAAATTGATGTTTTATTTTTCTTGGAAGCAATAACAAAATTTATCTTTTTTTCTTCGTATAATTTTTTTATTTCAAAAAAGAACTCATAAGGTTTTTCTAAAGTTTGCCAAAAATCATTATAATTTTTTATTAAATTTTCCCGTATTTTTAAAAATTCTTCACAAAATTTCTCTTCTTCTTTTTTATCCCTGTTCAAAACAGCTTTTCTAAACAAAGGTATAATGTCTTCTTCTCTTACATTATTAAAAATTAAAGGATTAAAATAATAAAACATCCAAATATTATAAATAAGAAATTTATATTTATAATAAAGACTGTAATTTTTCTCATCTACAGCACTAAAAAACGAAGTATTATTATAACAACACCTGTTTACAAGATAAACTTCTCTTAAAGTGTCGAATAAAACTCCGTCAAAATCTAAAAATAATATTTTATTTTCCACAAAATTAAAATATCATAAAAATTAAAAATTATAAATTTTACTATTTGGTTTATAATTTTTAAGTTTAATTTTTTCAGCAAGCGACTTTATTCGCCAATCATAATATTCAAAAGATAAAAAATCGTTAAACAATTCTATATCTTTTGACAAATCATCATTGATTTTTTCATTTCTTTCAATTCTGTCCATACTTTATCCATTCAATAAACTTCCACAAATAACATCTAATTATATAAAGTATTTTTTCAAGGTGAAATTGCAAAAATCAGAAAAAAAATATCATTTTTGTTAATAAAATAACCGAAATTGTTACAAATATCATAAAAACTATATGTTTTATATATTTATTTTTAGAGACTTTTTGTTTTTTCTTTGAACTTTTTTTGGATTTTGTCGATTTATTAACTTTTTCTTTGATTACTTTTCTTGCTTGTTTAATTTTTTCTTTAACCCTCTTTTGCGCGGGAGTTAATTCTTTTTTAGACTTTTTCTTATACTTATTAACTTTACTTACATAACTTTCATCTTTTCTTCCGTCAATTGTTTTTTCAACATTAGAATTAAACTCTCCCTGTTTTAGATTAAGAAATTCTTCTCTTTCTTCTTGAGCAAGTCTTATATATTCATCTACAAGTTTTTGCTCTTTTTGGGGCTTTTCGGTAATTAATAACGTTTCATCAAAGCACAGCTTCTTTATTTTTTCATCTTTCTTTTTAGAATATGAATAATTTATTGCAATTTCAAATGCTCGTCTAATTGCCTCTAACACTTCCGTCGGAGCTATATCTTCGCCATGAGCACATTTATTACCTGCACGCTTAATAAAAAATAAATCTTCTACAAATTCTTTTTCTTCCTGCGTTTGAATCTTATCTTTAAGACAATTGATTGTATCATCAAAAGTCATTTCTTTAGAATCCTGTCCCAAAACTTTTTTAGCGGTTTTTTCAGCAAAAATCCTTAATTGAACTGCACATTGATTAAAATATTCATCCCTAAAAAGTTTTTCACTGTCTCTAATTAAAGAAAAAAGCTCTTTATCTGTACTTTTTAAAAAATCAAAATTACCTGCCACGATTTTTCCTCTAAAATTGTTTTATTTGCTTCATTAAATCCGCAAATTCCGGAAAAGAAGTTTCAACACAACTAAATCCGTCTATAACGGTACTTCCTTTATTTAACATTGAAAGAACGTAATAGCTCATAGCGAGTCTATGATCAAGATGGGTTTTTAAAAAAACATCTTTTTCTATAATCTCGCCGCCAAAAATAATAAACCCGTCTTCTTTTTCTTCAATTTTAATCCCAAACTTTTTAAAACTTTCAACAATAGTACTTATTCTGTCAGATTCTTTATTTCTTAAATCAAAGGCATCTTCTACACAACTTTTTCCTTTTGCAACGGCTGCAAGTACGGCAATTACCGGAATTTCATCTATTAATTCAGGTATTATATCTCCGCTTATTTTAAAAGGCTTAATATTCTCCGTATAACAAACCTCAATATCAGCAACAGTTTCATTTGATATAATTCTTTTATTCAAAATAAAATAATTAACTCCTGCCTGATCAAATACTTTTAAGATACCGACTCTTGTAGGATTTATGCCGACATTTTTAATTAATATTTTTGAATTTGGAATAATGGCTGCCGCAACCATGAAAAATGCTGCAGAAGATATATCACCTGCTATTTCAATGGTTTTAGACAAAAAAGAACTCTTTTCAATGCTTGTCCAAAAACCCGCTTCGCTCTTGCCGAATTTAATCTTAGCTCCTAAATATTCAAGCATTATTTCTGTATGATTTCTGGAAAGATAAGGCTCATAAACAATTGTTTTACCGCAAGCATTTAATCCTGCCAATAATATTGCGCTTTTTACCTGAGCAGAAGCAATCGGAGACTCATAGGTAATTGCTTTTAGCTGCCTTCCTTCAATATTCAATGGCATTTTATCCGCATTTGAAGTTATTGAAGCGCCCATAAGACTTAATGGCTTAATTATTCTTGCCATTGGTCTCTTTTCAAGACTTTTATCGCCTACAAAAGTACATTTAAAACCATCTATGGAAGAAAACAAACCCGAAAGTAATCTTGCTGAAGTTCCCGAATTTCCGCAATCCAAAAAATTATCAGGAGAACAAAAAGCTTTTTTCGCATCAACAATCAACTCTCTTTCGGATAAATATTCAAAAGACACTCCCGTTTTTTTAAGAATTTCCAATGTCGCTACACAATCTTTTCCTAAAGATAAATTTTTAATCCTAATTTTATTGCCGGTTTGTTTGGAAACAATGGAAGCTATTATTAGACTCCTGTGCGAAATTGATTTATCGGGAGGAATTGTAATTTCTCCCGATAAATAACCTTTAAATTTTTTGATTTTTAATACATCTTCCATTTTTACCCGTTTGCAAGTTCCGACACAAAATTAGGCACACAAAATACTGCACTATGCAAGGCTCTGTTATAAATTTTACAGGTTTTAGAAATTTTATCTGCACGAGTTTCGTCAATTTTTGAAGAATCTAAAGGAATCTCTACATCATCACTGCAAAAACCCCAAGACCAATATCCGCCGGGATATGTCGGCATCGGACCGCAATATGGCGCAACATTTTTGAACACTTTTCTTAAAAGCGCATAAGTTTTTCTCATATTTTCACTCTGAGCAAAAGGTCCCTCTGTCTGAGGAACAACTATTCCGCCTTTTTTTAGCGCTCTTTTCACATTATTATAAAAACTTTCATTAAATAAACCTTCTCCAGGGCCGATAGGATCCGTTGAGTCAATTAAAACAACGTCATATTCATCTTCTTTATCTTTAATAAAGTCAACGGCATCCTGAACAAGAACAGAAACTCTTGCATCATTAAGTCCCAATGAAACTGTTGGAAAATATTTTTTTGAAGCCTCAATTACCATTCCATCTATTTCGACCATATCTATATGTTTAATTGAATCATATTTTAAAAGCTCACGAACCGTTCCGCCATCTCCGCCACCTATAACAAGAACATTTTGAGGATTTTTATGAGACAACATGGGAATATGAACAATCATTTCATGATAGAAAAATTCATCACGCTCTGTAACCATCATCAAGCCATCTAAAGTCAAAACGTTACCAAAAGCTCTTGAATGAAAAACGTCAACATCTTGATACGGTGATTTATCTGAAAATAAATCTTTATCATTTTCTATGGCAATGCCAAAACCTTCGGGCGTAATTTCATGATACAATTTCTCAGCCATTTCTTTTCCTTTATTTATCTTAAACTTGTTTCATAATTATACAAAAAAATTTAGTATTTGTTATAATTATTTTAATGAAAAGCAAAAATAAAATCATGGATTCATTTGAAGAGTTTATTGCCTTACCCTTATCTATCTTAAAAAACAGGATAATACAAATCACGGGTTTTAGGTCTGATTTTATATCGAGCAAATCAATTAATGTTGAATTAACGGACGATAAAATCAACATTAACGTAATCAATAGCGAAAGCGCTTATAATCTTTTAAGCAGTGTTATATATAAAAGACAAATGCTAAAAAAACAAGCCCTTAAAGAAAAACAAGCTCAAACGGCAGTTTAAATATATGAAGATAAAAAATGCAAAATTTTTAATAAGCTCTCCCAATTTAAAACTGTGTCCTGTTTTTAACATGCCCGAATTTGCCCTTCTCGGACGTTCAAATGTGGGTAAATCCAGTTTTATAAATACTTTGGTTAATCAATCTAAGCTTGCAAAAACTTCCAATACCCCGGGCAAAACACGTCTCATTAATCTGTTTGAAATACAAACTGATTTCAAGCCATTTATATTAGCCGACCTTCCGGGATACGGTTTTGCAAAAGTATCAAAAAAAGAACAGGAATCTTGGCAAAAAAATCTGGAAGAATACCTTCTCAAAAGAAAAGGTTTGATTTCTACCATACAATTCATTGATGCAAGACATGACATTCAAAACAATGATATTCAAATGCAAACTTGGTTGAAACACAACAACATTCCCTGTTTTAACATTTTGACAAAATGCGACTATATTTCAAGAAATGAAATTGCAAAAAAAATTGCAATAATAAAAAACGAATTTCAAAATGACGTTTTAGCTTTTTCATCAAAAAACAAATACTATTCAGATGAAATTTTAAATAAAATTTCAAGCCTTATTAAATGAATGTAAAATAACCAAATTTCTATCAAAATTTTCTTCCAAAGGAAGATTATATGAAATTATTTCAAATTTAGCATTTTTATATTTTCTTTTAAATTCTTCTATTTCAAAAGATACAAGCTTCGACTTATAAATCAAAAAATCTCCGCCGCAAGCAAGATGTTTCTTTGAAAGCTCATATACATCCTTGATTTTTCCAACTGCACGAGAAACAATCAAATCCGCCCCCAAACAATCAACCTCTTCTATTCTTGAATAACATATTTCAAGATTATTCAGCTTCAAAATTTCTTTAGCTTCTTTTATAAAATTTATCTTTTTTATTCTTGAATCATTAGCAATAATCTTTTTATCCGAAAAACAAATTGAAAGAATAACACTTGGAAAGCCGCCGCCTGTGCCGACATCTAATATCATTTTTTTACTTTTAAATTTATCCCATTTTATTATTGCAAGAGAGTCAAAAACATGTTTTTCAAAAATAACATTTATATCATTAGAGCTCATTAAATTTGTATGCTCATTATATTTAACAAAAATTTCAAACCATAAATTAAGCTTTTCCGTCGTTTCATTGTCAAGTCTTAAATTTAATTCATTTTCTAAAACTTCTATTTGCTTTTCACTTATCATACTTTTCCATTATTGAATTATATGTAATACTGTCAAGACGAATTTTAATATCTTTTATTCTTTGATTAACTCTGGATATATTTTCATTATCAGAAGTATTTTTAAGAGCTTCTTTAGCACATAAAAAGTTAACAAGTGCTTTTTCATCATTACCTCTGTCATAATGAAATTCACCTGCTTCAAAATAAACAAGAGCAGTTTTAAAACTATCATTCAACTTTTGAGCAGATGACAACGCCTGCTTAAAATAACCTATTGCCGTTATTTCATCACTTTTAGCATACAATTTTGCAAGCTCTTTTTGAGAAAAATACATGTTCTCATAATCATTGACTTCGCTGTCGTATAAAAGAGCAAGCTTCAAAAAATCAATTGCTTCTTTATAATTTTCCATATCCATATAAATCAATGCAAGATTTGTAAGCGAAGCTGAATAATATTTGTTCTCATTCCTTTCAGAGCTTGTAGTATAATTTTTTCTGTAATATTTTATTGCATTTTCTATATCTTGATTTTCATCGTACAAAACACCAAGTTTATAGTATATTTTTGCAGTAAGCTCCTTATTTTTTCCCAAAGAAAGCTCAAGCGCTCTGTCATAGTTTCTGATTGCTTCTTTTAATTTTGAATCTGCCTCTTCAATTTGAGCTATTTCTATATAGGCCCTTGCTCTATATCCTTTTGAATTATTTTCATTACTTGCTATAGATTTAAATCTTTCTTTCGCATCATCTATTTTATAAAGATTTTTTAAACAATTGGCGATAGAATATTCAAGCTCGCAAACTCTCGAATCGCCATTTTTTAATGCAATATCCAAAGCAATTTCATAATAATTTTGAGCTATTTTATACTCATTTAAATATTCATAATTTTTTGCTTCAAGAGATAAAATCTCTATTCTGAATTCTCCGTTATAATCAACCTCATAAGCTCTTTTTAATTCCGATAAAGCATCTTGATATTGATATTGTTTTGAAAAATCTCGTGAACTGTTTATTAGATTAATTATAAAAAGTCTGTTTTTCTCTTTGCTTTCATCTATTAAAGATTTTTGACCCAAATCTTCAAGTCTTTTTTTAATCAAAAGATTATTATCTTCCTCAGATAAAAATTTTTTTCTCTCCTTAATTTTGTTGAGTTTTTCCGACAACTTCGACTTTTGATGCAACTTCTCATCATGCCAGGAAGAAGAAGTAATTCCCAAATATGAAAATGCCTTTTGACTTTTATCGGGAGAATTTATAGCCGGAATAAGGGAATTAAAATATTCTATTTCTTTTCTTATTGACTCCCTTGAAAGTCTTAAAAGTCTGTCTTTAGGACTTTTTGTCAATTCATTTTCATAAATTTCAATTAAGTTTTTATAATAAGACATTTTTTCTTGTATGGAGAATGTTTTAACTATATATTGCTTAAAATAATCTTTTACATATATTTCATCTTTAAAAAAACTTATTAAAAAATTTTTCGATAAATATTCAATATGAGAAATGTCTCCCAATTTATATTCACTTAAAAAAGTCATACTCACAGGATGTGACAAAGTGCATAAAATTTTAAACAAACCCTGATATATGCCGGGAGTCAATGAAACAAACTTAGACACCATAAATTCTTCAAAATTTATTCTTGAACTTATATTTTTTCTTTCATATTCATTTAACAAATCTTTTATTGAAATACCGGTAACACCCGAATATTTAACAGCCATCTTTAAATATAATTCAAGTCCTTCGGTTATTTCGTAAAAATTCTCCTGCAAATCATCATCCAATTGTTCAGACAAAACAGAAAGTCTTGATTTAAAATCTTTCTTATCTATTTGCTCTATCTCGAGTGTTTTAACCCTAATTTTTTTAAATCTGAATAAATTAGCCCCTGCATTTCTTGAAACAATGATTATTTTTACATTTTCATATCCGGCAAGATGAGAAAGAAAATCAACAATTTCAATATTTTTATCTACTTTCTCAAAATTTTCAACCACAATTACGCAATTTGCGTTAATGGTCTTAAAATAATGACTGACTTTTTCTTTAAAATTACCTTCTGTAAACTTTTTTAAAGAAATTTTTTGGGCAATTGAAAAATTTCTTAACGCATCATAAAAATTCAACAAAAAATCATCTATTACCGAATTTTCAAAACAAAAATGCTGAAAAACAAGGTTATCTTCCTCAAGACGGGGTATAATTTTGTTTATTGTTTCGCTTTTTGATGAACCCTTGGGACCATCCATGTAGAGTAAGTCGAAAGTAGATATGACAAAATTTAGAATTTCATTTATAATAGAATTGTTAAATTGAAAAAAGCCTTGAGTCATAGTATTATTGTACATAATTTTTAACATTATTTGCAATAGTATAAATGTTCAAAAATAATTTATTATAATAAACAATTGTCATAGCCACAAAGATTATTAGGTGTATGTTTTAAGGTTTATTTAATTATTAAAAATTGTAAAGAATATTTAACAACAAAAGGCAAAAATTACAATTTAGTGTTGTTTATATAAATGTGTGTGTTTAGTTGTTTGGGGTAAAAATGCAACAAATTTCAGGTTTAAACTTTGACAATCTTCCAAGAACGGGGTATTACGTATCAAAAGAAGACAAAAAAGAAAAAATATATAAAACAGAGCCTCATATTCCAAAACAAGGTCCTTTTATGGATATCAAAGCCGGAGCACACAAACTCACAAACGATATTTTTACATATTTTCCGAAAGGTTTTGCCGGCTCTAAAAACAGTAATTTTTATGAATATTTATCACTCGGCATGGTTCCCTACATTATAGGAAGCGGAATGCTTATAGGTTTGTATGCTGCTTCAAATAAAGCATTTAACCAACTGGACGGTAAGGCAGCCGCAAAATTTGCAAAAAGAATGGGAGCAGGAGTTATCTTATATGGACTTGGCAAATGGCTTTCAAAAAAGATAGCCCATTTGGGAATATATGCTTCAACAGGTATTAACCTTGATTGGAAACTTTTAAATAAAATAAATGAACTGCCTGAAAACAACCAGGAAAAAGGATTAGTCAGAACACAATATCCGGGTGTTTTTGATTCTGCAGACTTTCCGAGAAAAGATAAAACCGCAGTCTGGGGAGAACTGGAGCATGGAAATATTTATGCTTATGAAGATATAATTTTGAAAAAAGCAGGCTACAAAACCAAACAAAACGCACCAAACCAAACAGCTTGGCCACTTATAAGAGAAGTAAAAGTAAGAACTACGGCTCTTGAAAACATAAGCAAATATATTGTTGCAGCCACAGGTGTAGCACTCGGTTTTCAAAAAGCATTTGAAAATATCAAATTATTAAAACCAAAAAGCATTTTAACAGCCCTCAAAAACGGATTTAAGCAATTATGGAACGGACAAAACAGAAACTTTATAACAAAAAATTACGGTAAAGCACTATTAATAGGTTCAGCAGCAGCCACTTTATTAACTTGGTTGATTCCGACTGCAGGTTTTAAATCTAAACCAAATACAATGAAATCAAAAGTTGATACCAAAAAAGAATTCGAGGTGGCATAATGACTATAAGTCCCATCCTGCAAAACAGATTAAATATAAATACAAATGGAAATAAACCAAACAATTTGCATCATGAAAGAATATATGAAAATCTAAAACAACACGCAAATGATGTTAAACCAAACGACCCTAAAGCAAAACTCGTAAAAGAAGGTCCGATAAAAAGAACTGCGTCTGCTGTAAAAGACAACTTTAATGACGTTAAAAATTTCTTCAAAGCGACTAAAACCGGTAAAATGAATGATAATAACTTGGGAAGAATAAACGACTTAGGCATGAAAGCCGGAGCACTTCTTATTGCATCATTCTTGGCAGCTCACGCAAAAACAAAAACAGAAGCTATAATGCAATTTATAGGCGGAACAACTTTCTTTGCGTCAATGGCATTATGGCCAAAAATATTCATAAATTTACCTGCAAGAATTATACACGGATTTCCCATAGATGAAAAATATATAAGCGCTCAAGGAGACAAAAAAGATTTATATTTAGATAACCAATTTATCCCTACGGGCTTACATTCAAAAGAACAAAAAATAAAAGAAATGAAAAGAATGGGTATCAACCCCGAAGAACCAAGTGCTGAAGAAAAATGGCTCAGAAAAAGACAAAAAACAGCTCTTCAAAACAGAACGCTCTGGATGGCAACTGCAGGTTTTGCAACTCCTCTTATGACAGCACTCATAGGAAATTATGTTCAACCTAAAGTTGAAAATGCAGTTATTGAACATGAATTTAAAAAAGCAAACGAAATTCTTTCAAATCAAAATGCTCTTAACGCATACCTTATAAAGCAACAAGACTTAAGCAATGTTAAAGATTTGGAAGCATTATTTGCGGAATTCAAAGGTAAAGAATTAACAGATGCATTTTATGACAGACTTGCAAAATTACTTCAACTGGATAATATACTGGATAAATTTAAAAATCCTGATGATAGAAAACCTCTGGAACAATTAAAATCAAACAATCTTACGGAAACTTTAAGAAAAATACGCGAACAAAAATGCACCATTGACATTGATAGTTTAAAAGAAGTACTTAGAAATACCGAAAAACCTTCTGCAAGCTCACTGCTTGTTGGTGCTGCAAAAGCAAAACTCACCGAAGAAGAAATCAATACAATAATAAGTCGTCTTGGAGAAGAAAAAACTCTTGAAAGATTAAGACAAATCTTAAAAGAATCCGGAATTGCAGAAAAACAAGAAAGTAAAATAATTACATCAATAAAAGTAAACAACGAAAGCTTCTTTGAGGCAATAAGAAATTACAATAGCAACATACTTTCAAGAATAAAAGGAAGAATTAAAGCATACCTAAGCATACTCAATCCTGTTGCAGGTTCAAAATCAGAGTCTATAACTACAAGACAATATAACAGAATAATAAATGAACTTATTGAAAAACTTGGTATTCAAAACTACGATGATCTCAAAACCATGAAAACACAAACGGTTGAAGCAACCCAAGAACTTATAAAAAAACAAATATTATCAATAATAAGTAAAGATACTGAATACGAAGAAAAATTGCACCAATTTTTTGAAATAACACAAAGATTTATCGAAGGAGGTAAAACAGACAGCGAAAGCTACAGAAGAGCTCTTGAAGAAGCTTTCGGTAAAGATTTTCCTCTTGTTAAAAATACAGCGTTATTTGATAATTTTAAATATAATATTCAAGCAAATAACAAAGCTTGGATGATGGAAATATTTGATCAATACAGTACCGAAATTGCCGATGCTCCCAAGCGCACTTCAATTCGAACATTAAATCTTCAAGGTTTAAATAAAGCTCAAGAAGATGCATTGACAAAACTTTTTGATACTTCAACATTAATGAAATTATTTACAGTAACACAAGATGACAAAACATGCTTCGAAAAACTAGATCAATTAACACAGGCAATAAACACGTATTTAAGTACAAAAAATGAAGGAAACCAAGCTGCCGAAAAACTTAAAGAAACTCTTAAAAGAATCCTCGGTCCCAATAATAAACTTATACAAGAAAATGAATTTCAAAACTTTATAACTTATATTGAAAAAGATAATTATGTGTGGATTAATGAAATCATAAAAGGTAAAGATGTTCCCGAACTAACCCATGCAATTCTTGGCGGCAAGCAAGAACCTCAACACATATTCAATACACTTACAAAATATTTGAAAAACAAAAAAACAGATATCGATTTCACAAGAGTTAAAGCTCTAATTTGTGCTAATTTCGAAAGACGAGTTAAAGAAGGTATATTTGAACAGTTCGGATCTGAAGGTATCGAAGCTGCAAGAAAAATTATATATGACGGATGCATTGCCACAAGAAACACTGCAGCAGAAATGCATAATAAAGAAAATTATAACAATTTAATTAATGCGATATTTAATGCAAAAGCATTCCAAGCAGAAAAGAATGAAATACCCGAGATAGAAAATATAATTAAAGCATTAAAAGAAATTAACAGGGATTTTGGTAAACATACCGAAAAAACATTGCAAACAAGCAGTATCTCGGAACAAATAAAAAATTTCGCAACAAAATTATTTAATAACAAAAGTTGGCTGAAAATATTTGCCCCGATGGCAATCGGGCTCGTCGCAATAACACTTTTAGCTCAACCGTTATTCGGAAAAATAAAAAAAGAGTATCCGGAAAACAAAAAAACAGGGGGTGCTAAATAATGATAAATTCACTTATTAGTCCTATGCTGGCACAAACAATGAAAATGCAACCAATGCGACCTCAAAACAGCAAAAAACAAGTTGTTAATGTTAATATGCCTTCTAAAACACAATATAGCCCTCTTTTAAAAAAAATGGTACTGGCTCAATCAAAACAAATATTAGCAACTAATGTTGCTTCGACAATCCAAATTTCAAAACCGACTACAATAGAAAATTATAAAAACAATTTAAAATCAATGTTTTTAAACAACGAAGCTCAAATACTTGGCGTAATAATCAGAACAATGAACGCTCAAGACAAAGACGGCAATGAATTAATACAAGGTGATGAAAAATCCGGAAATTTAATTAATGCTATTGAAAGACTTGATGAAATTAAAAATACAGGTTTTAATACTTTACACATACTTCCTATACACCCCACAGGAAAAACAAATGCAATGGGAACGGCAGGCTCATTATATTCACCGGCTGATTTTCTTGCAATAGATCCGGAAATTGTTGAAGAAAACCCACCTGAAAAATACAAAAAAAGAATAGAAGAAATATATTTTGAACTAAGCGGTAAAAAATTAACAAAAATGGACAAAAATGACCCTTATGTTGCAAAAGCACAATGTAAACTATTCTTAGAAGAATGTCATAAGCGTAATATTAAAGCAATGCTAGATTTACCGTCCTGCGGAAGTGTTGATTTTGCAAATAAACACCCTGAAATGATGGCTGTGGATGCAAACGGCAAAGAAAAAGTTCCTCAAGGATGGCAAGATATAAGAATGTTAAAACCGTTTAAAAACGAGGAAACTCGTGAACTAAACACTCCTGTACTTGATTTACATAAAAAATATGTAGATATGTGCGTAGAACTTGGTTTTGATGGTATAAGAGCAGACGTCGGCAGAGCAAAACCTGTTGAATTTTGGAACGTTATAATTAATTATTCTCATGCTAAAGATCCTCAATTTGCTTGGCTTGCAGAAACATATACACATGAAGATGCTTCACCTCAATTAAATATGCCTTACGACAGACCAAAAGAACTGCTTGAAGTAGGCTTTGATTCATACTACGGTCAATATCATATCTTTAATGAATGGACACAAGCCCAACAATTATATGATTATGTCAAAGAAAATATTGATTTAAACAATGAAATCGGAAAACCGAAATCTTTAATCGGCTCTTTTGCAACTCATGATGACTCTTCTCCAATGTTATACGGAGGAGCTCCATGGGTAATGTTTACAAGCATTTTGCAAGGAATGCTGCCGCAATTAAATCCTTATATGATTGATGGCACACAAACAGGCGATTTCTATATATATCCGTATGACCATGCTATCGTTAAAGAAACTGAAACCAACAACCATGAATGTACTGTTCATACAGGCAGAATAGATATTTTCAATAAATCAAGAAAACCCGGAGGCAAATTCCCGGAAATTGAAAACGTTATAAAAACCGCATTTTCTCTCAGAGATAATAAATATAACGAAGTTAACAAAAATTCCGATATAAAATTAAATATGCAAAACGCTAAAGACGTTATTACAAAAGGTTCATTCATTATACTACCGACAAACAACCCTGAAATTATTGCATTTGCAAGACATAAAGACGGAAAAACTCTTGTATTTATAGGTAACAGAAATGTAAATAAACCCATAGGCGGAAAAATAACTATACCTGGGTTAAAAGCGGAACAAAAATTCAAAAATCTAATGCCTAAATATGGAGAAGAATGTAAATTCCAAAACAACAAAAACGGTACAGTTACCGCTGAACTGGGTACTTCAAGAGCATGCGTCTTTGAAATTGATAACAGTGAAATTGAAAAATTATCTGACCCAAAAAATGTTATGCAACAAAAATACCTAAACTAAATGTTAAATATAACAAACAAAAGGGAATTATAGGACTATAAAAGGAAAAGTTATGGATTTATCTATTAAGAAAATAAAAGAAAACAACTTGAAATTTAAAGGCATGAAAGGTACATATCATGCCGACAATACACCTGTTTATAAGTTCATCGCTCCTCCTTTTGACAGAAAAAACGAAAGAGCAGTTCTTCAAATTGCCATATTGGCACAAAACAAAGATACAAAACAATATATAACACCACAATATAAAGATATAATGGAAATTAATTTTAACTCTGATGAACCGCTAGAGTTGAGTCAAGAAAATCTCCGTGAACTTTCAAAAGGTTTTGCATACAGATACAAAATCGTAAACGAAAAAGCTAAAACCGCAAGATATATTACAGATGAATCCAAAACAATAAAACTCAATGATGGCACAAGAATGAATCTCATTGAGCAAAATAATAATTACATAATCTCCCCGAAAACAGGTACTATGCGCCACAGTTTTATAGATTCAGATGCGGTTTTAACGCCTGAAGGAACATTAAAAAATATTGACCCTAATTTCGTTCGAAATCATTTCAACAAACTTGGCGGAAGCATAAAAGGACTTACATATCTACTGAAAAATACAGATGAATTAGACAGCTACAGATATATAATATCCACGCCGGACATTGGAAACGACCCTATATCAAGTCACAAATACTGGCCTAACAACCAATTTCAATGCACAAATATTGAAGATTTCAAAGAATTTATTTTTGAACTGTATAAACGTGGCAAAGGATATGTTGCAGATGGTGCATTCACATCTCAAGGGATTCAATCTCCGATAGTGCACCATGTTTTAAAATGGGGTAAGCAGTCTCCTTTTTATAATATGTTAAAAATTGATGACATACCAAAATTAGGCATTTTGCCGGACAGAAGTTATGACGATGAAATAAATCCTTTTGACTACATAGGAGTTCGTATAGTAAACAGCCCTCAACAAAAAAATTACAATAGGCATAAAGCAACATATATCCAATTTTTTGATAAGCGCCTATCAAGCGAGAAGCAACAAAACTCCGATGAATTAATAAAAGCATACGATAAAAAACCTAATGATCATTATGAAATAGTTTCACATCAGGATTCGATAATTCCTTACTATTTTGAGATTTCACCCGATGATAAGGAAAAATTAAAAGCATTCAAAGGACAAAAAGCTGTTCTTTTAAGCGACATAACTGATTTAAATGATTTTTTAACCTTCCCGAATTATATTATAACGACAAAAGCAAAAGCTTCAGGCGCAAATTACTGGGATGGTAATCGAGACATAATAAAAATGAACCTGTCAAATCCCACAAATGAAAAAGCTAATATAGAAGGTTTCTTTAATGCAAGAAATTACCTATATAAAGTTGCGAGTTTCTGGTCTGAAACAATTCAATCAAATTTAATCTTAAAAACAGCTTTAATGAGCGATTCTGAAAAATTTGACACAGCAAAACAAAATGATATCTCGCAAAAAATGTATGAAGAAATTAAAAGCTCAATTTCTTCAATGCGCTCACCTATACTGGATGAAAATAAAACAGTAAGAACATATATCGAAGAATTTCCGTTACAATCAATTGAAACTGACCCTGATTTGAGTGCAATATTCGCTCAACCTGAATTTAATCAGGAATTTCTTTCAAAAGGCACCCTTGAAACTCTTGAAACAATTATCCAAAACACAATCAATGAAGCCATCCCTGATGAATACAAACAAAATAATGAATATAGGACATACGTAACAAAACTATATACTCCTACAATAATTAAAAATATTTTAATAGCAGCAATGTGTCCGCAAGCAATCAATGAAAACGGAACAATTAATCTTGATGCACTAAAAAATATATCTCTTGCTTCTATGAATGCGACAAATGAAAGCACCGTAGAAGAAGAAAGAGCAACAGTAATCAGAAAAATAAGAAAAGGCATAAACAGCGCAAATGTCTTGAAAATAAAACAAAAAATGCAATCCGAACTAAAAAATATAAATTTAGAAGACTTTAAACTCGCAGAAAATATCGTAATTCAAGGCAAAGCCGGTCTAAACTGGAGATTTGATGCAGCTAAAGACATAGGCGATTTAGACAGTACGAGAGATGGAAACACAAGTATGCAAAGTATTTGGGAAGGAGATAAAAATATCCCTGGCGTAGAAGACTTTTGGATTAATTTTGTTTCAAATGTCAAAAAATATAATCCTTCTGCGTACGTAATTGCAGAAATAACCGACCTATGGTCTTTTGCTAATAAAAAAAATAATATGCCTGAAAAACTTTTTGATAAAAGACTTGCTAAAGCAAAAGAATCTCTATCGTACGGTGAACAAAACGAACACAGCAATCAACTCCCATACATAAAAGAAATTGAATTTATAAATAAAATCGGCGCAACAACAAGCTCTAATTATGATGCTTATTTCAATAATTTATCCGCATATTTGGGGGTCGACCCTGAAAACGGTACAAACAGATCATTAGATGCAGGAAACATAATTCAACTTAAAAATAAAATGGAAGAATTTGTTTCAAATAATCAACCTAATTATGCTATACTTTCCCACATGTTTACAGATAACCACGATAAGCCACGCCTTTTGCACACTCTGCCTTTAGATATGGAACTATTTTCAAAACTAAATATGCAAAATGCAACAGACAATCAAAAAGAAATAGCAAAAAACCTCACAGGAAGAACAGACTTTATAAATATATCGGCAAAAGCAATCGCAGTAGGCATGGTAATGCAACAAACAATAGATAAACTTTATGAAAATAATTTTACAAAAAAAGAAGCACTTTTAAATTCCTTAAGAAACCTTATAAACGGTAAAACAAATTATTCTTCAAGACCAAACTTCAAAAGAGCAGAAGCATTTGGAAATGCCCCTTATGAAATATCCATAAGAGACTTATTTAAAAACGCAGGTTTTGAAAATGAAGATGAAATATGGAATTTTCATTATACAATACTTGCAAATTCAATGAAATTGCAAGAAGGACTTTGGGAAGTTATGAATGCACTAATGGGTACTCCTACTATATATTACGGAACCGAGTACGCTCAAACCGGCTATGAAACTTCATCTAAAAATGTTTATGTACAAAATCGTAATCAAGCTCTGCGTAACTTAAAAGAAAGAGAAGGATACAGACAATATTACACCAAAATGAATGCCATCTCGAGTTTATACAAACAAAACGGGCTAAGCGCAATAAGAGACGGCTTTGGAATTTCATTAAAATATCTTAGCTCGATTGATGGAATCCACCCCGGAGCAATCTTATATTACAGAGAAAAAATCAATGAATATGCTCAGGCAAAAAATATAAGCTTCGATGAAGTTATTAAATTAATAAAAACAAAAATGAAAGACGAAAAAGAATATAAAGAGTTTTTATCTAAAGACTTACAAATTAATGACATAAACGGAAATCATGATATTATAAGAAAAATTATCGATAAATTAAACCCCTTTAATCCGTCCGGAAAAGAAAATTTAGATTTATGGCCCATATTTAAATACGATGACAAAGGTTCAAGGGTTATAAGCGTAATTACAAATAACGGCGTTTCAAGAAGAGAAAATTCAAATAACGCTCGCGATTTTCAACGCCAATACACTTTAGGAGGCATTCCGATTAAAGACAGTGCAAATCAATGTCCTCTGGAAGAAGGAACAAAATTAAAAAGAAAAATCTTTGTCGGACAAAAATACATTGATGACAACAAAACATACGTTGTAAAAAACCAAACAATTATATCAGAAGACGGAAGTCCGATAGATATTAGAGAAACCGTTGAAAATTTCTATGTTCCAATGGAATATAACAAACAAACTAAGTATATGGCAAGCCTTTATAATTTAAAATAAATTAAATTATATCAATCATAAAATCATCTTTTAAAGCCTCTATAACATGAGGATTTATAAGAGACTGAGGGCAATTTGCAAGCGCTATTTTTAAATCTTGATTTAATAATGATAAAACCATAAATAAACTTACAAGATTACATTGTGCAAAAAATAAGGTAATTTCGACATTTTTTGCTTTTAATCTTTTAATTGCCTCCGGTAAAATATCGGCTTCACAAGGACAATTCAAATTTATAATCTTCTTGTTGTTATAAATGCTAAGGGTTTTTCCATCAATTTTACCGGTAACTATAACAACCTCT
Organism: Candidatus Gastranaerophilales bacterium; assembly: GCA_944325655.1. Classification (GTDB taxonomy): domain Bacteria; phylum Cyanobacteriota; class Vampirovibrionia; order Gastranaerophilales; family Gastranaerophilaceae; genus RUG14156. Next base: position 9,573 of record CALVAW010000016.1, on the reverse strand, counting down.
TTATCGGTAAAATCATCTATAATTTTATAAACATCACCGGCATCATAGCTTATATTAATTATCTTTTTCTCATCATTATTTAAAAATCCCTCGAGCTTAAGCGAAGATTCAATTACCGGCTTATAATTTTCATTTTCAATATCAAATACTTTATTAAAAGAAATCAATTTATTTGAAAATATTTCACCTCTGTATAAACTGTCTATTTTTTGAATAAAATTTTGAGTAATCAATATTGACCCCGGAAAAATTGAAAAATCATATTCTGCACTGTCTGTTCCGTAATGTCCTTTTAAAAACTCATTATTTTTAAAATAAGGATAAAAATGTGCTAAAAATAACGCACCATTAGTATATACATTAATATCTTCTTTTAAAAAACCTTGAAGTTTCATGTTTTTAAGGTTACTCAAAATTTTATCAAGCTCATCCAAGTCGTCCCCTGAAACCAATATACAATGACCTTTTATAGGACTTACAACAACAGATGCGCTTTCTTTATTGCCATAATTTTGCTCATAAACTTCAAATAATTTTTCATGGATTTTTGACGCAACATCCGAAAATTCCATGATTCTTCTTACAATTTTTTCATCTCTTATGGAATATCCGTTTGTCAAAGCAAAAAACCTTATAATTTCATAATCAAAATTATCAAAATCAGGCTCTAATTTTTTTATTTTAACAACATCTATAGCAGACAATCTTGCAAAAATAGTAATAAGTTCAAACAATCTGAATTTCTTTTTATCACAATTTTTTTGACGATTAACTATATTATTTTGAGAAAATTCTATTAATTCATTTATTGTTGTGTTGTCTTTAATTTCAAAATTATTATTAATTACTTCACATGGCAATTGATTTTTAGAACAATATTCTATATATTTTTCTTTTATTTTATTTTTATACAAATTTAATTTTTTAAAAAGATCCAAATATTTTTTTTGATTAAAACTTGTATTTATTAAAAAAATAGACAATACTTCTATCAACAATTTTTCTATGCTTTTGTCTAAAATTTTAAATTCTTTCAATTTTACCAAATAAAAAGCACACATTCTTGCTTCGCTTAATAATAATTCATACAAAGAATTCACGCTCGGATGAATTGAACAAACACCCGATAATTGACACGCATTTTTATCCGCAATATTTTTAAAAAATTCAAACATAATAAAAGAATATTTTATTTTATTAAAAAAATAATCCCCAAAAAGTTTAATATTAAATACAAATAAAACAAAATAAAAACTACTACATTTATAGGATTAATTTGAAAAAAATAAAAAATTAGCGCATAATAGAATTATATAAGATTTACTACGACTTTAAAGGGGAATATGTTGTTTAAAAGTTACGGGTATGATTTTGACGACGAGCAATTTATTTGTCAAACTAACGGCATAATATCTGATTCTATTGTGCAAAACTGGACTTTAAGCGCTCTTGAATGTTACAAAATAAACTGCAACTGCGCAATATGCCCAATTACCAAAGCAAAATACTCCTTTAAATGTCAAATGAAACACATTGTTGATATTCTTTTAAAAACCCGCGGATTGCCAAATGAAGCAGAAATACTAAACATAAATAACGACATAGTTGCTTAATAACGGCAATTTGCGGTTTTTTTATTTTGTTCTGTTTAAAAAAGATTTTAGCGCATCTGTCTTATTTGTGGGAGTGGACAAATCCAAACCTTCAAATTCTTCATACTCATTTTTATAAAAAGCAGTGCCATAAAACTTTTTAACAAATAACAATATTAAATAAACTATAACAGCACTAAAAAGAACGGCTATCATTGTCTTTAAAAAAAGTCCTATAACTTTTTTGCTCTCTTTTTTTGTATCCGGAACAACAGATTTTTTAACTTTTTCGGTATTAATCGGATCTATATCCAAATCCTTAACACTGACTTCGTTAACTACTAAATCCATTTGAGATGAATTATTTGCATTATCACTCAAAGGTTCGCATTGAGCTGCAAAAGGCACAAAAAACAAACAATTAAACAAAATAATTGTTAAAAAAATTTTATGAAGACGTTTTAGCACTTTTAGTTCTCCTTGTTCTTTTTTTTGGTTTTTCTTCAATAGCAGCACTATTTTCCGGTTCTGTTTCTTTCTTTCTTGTTTTCTTTGCTTTTCGTGAAAGTTTTTTAGACTCGGGCTTTTCATCTTTATTTTCTGTTTTTTCACCTTGAGAATCAATTTTTGAAACAGCTTTTTCATCCTGCTTTTCTTCGGTTATTTCTACAACTGCTTGTGCGACTGCAGTTTTCATTTCAGAACTTTCCGTATTATCTTCTGAATTAAAAGCGTTTCTTTCCTCTATTGCATCTTTTGCACCATCGATAACAACGTCTTTTATTAAATCGTCAATCATTTCGCTTACTTCAATTTTTGACAAATTTTGTTGATTTTCGGAATTATCAAATAAATTCTGTTGCAACTGTTCTTTATTTTGACGATTTTTATTCTTATCGCGTCTTTGATTTTTATCAAATTTATGATTTTTTTGATTAGGAATATTCTCATTATTTGAGCTGAAATTTGAACCGAACGGACCTTTTATTTTATTCATTTTTGCTCTGTTTTCACCAACCGAAGTAGGTGTTGCAAATTTTAATTCATCAATAATAAAACCTTGCCCCTGACATTTGTCACATTTCTTTGTAAATATTTCAGATAAACTCTGTCCTTGTCTGTGTCTTGTCAACTCAACAAGTCCTAAATCCGATAATTGCCCGATTTGCGGTTTTGCCTTATCTTTTTCCAAAACAAGCTCGAAATGCTCTAATAACGCTAATTTATCCATTCTGCTTGCCATATCTATGAAATCTATGACAACCATACCGCCAATATTTCTTAATTTTAGCTGACGAGCAATTTCATCTGCCGCTTGTATATTTGTTTTCAATATTGTCTCAGCCTGATTTGAAGAACTTGTAAACTTGCCTGAATTAACATCCACAACGGTTAATGCCTCTGTTTGTTGAATAAACAAATATCCGCCCAAAGGCAAATTAACTTTTGTATTTAGAGAATTAATTATTTCCTTGTTAACTCCGGTTGCGACAAGTAAAGGTTCATTTCCCTTATGCATTACAACTTTAACTTGCATATTCCAATGTTGCAATAATTGAGTTGTTCTGTGAAGCGCAAAAGCAGTGTCTACAATAATCTCATCAACATTTGAATCACAAGCTTCTCTTATGACCCTATACAACAAATCTTGATCTCTATATAACAAAGTAGGAGGAGTTGCGCTGTCTGCAGCATTTACGATAGAATTCCATTTTTCAAGCAAAATCTCTAAATCTTCTTGAATTTCTGCATCAGTCTGTCCTTCTGCTTCAGTTCTAACTATAACCCCCACTCCGACAGGTTTTAAAAGACTGACAATAGACTTTAATCTGGCTCTTTCTTTTTGCGAAGTAATTTTTTTAGATACATTTACACCCTTTTCATCAGGCAAAAGCACTAAAAATCTTCCCGGCAAAGATAAAGCGGTTGTAACCCTTGGACCTTTATGCCCTGTAGGTTCTTTTACTACTTGAACAATTAACTTTTGATTAGGTTTTACTTTTTCTTTTAAAGTCCCTTTTCCCATAATATCATCGGTATGAATGAAACCCATTTTATCACTCATTCCAACATCTACAAATGCAGCTTCTATTGAAGGCAAAATATTATCAACACGTGATAAATATACATCACCCAATAAAACATCGCCTTTAGAAACAAAAAATTCAGATACTTTATTATCTTCCATTAAAGCAGCAATATTATCTTTTTCCGAAATAATAATTTTTTTTGTCATTTTTAAATCCTTTAAACTTATATAACTCTCAAGTCAGTATCGAAAAAATCAACCCTTCTTATTCTAAAAGATAAATCATCTTTAAATAAACTTTTAAGAAATTCGTCTGCACGTAAAGACGGAATTTGTTCATTCTGCCCCGTTTTTAATATAAAAACAAGACAATCATCCTTAATCTCAATTGATTTTAGGGAATTTCGATAATTTACAATTTTTTCTATACCTTTTTTAGTTTTCTTCTTGATTAACAATTCATCAGAAGATAAACACTTTTCTATAATATATCTTATTTTATCTAAATTGTAAACATGATTTTTTTCAAAATTAATTTTTGCTTCATACTTAGCCCATTGTATATAATTTTCTAAAGATTTAGGTTCATTTTCATCCTGCTCTTTCAAATATACAATCTTTATCCCGTTAGGAGAACATTTTTCAAATTCGTCGCAAAAATTATCTTTCAGGGGTTCATGTGTCTGAAAATTAACTATTTCACATTCAGATTCAATAAAAATCGGCAATGCGGGAGAATATGAAACCTTGGGCATTTTACTAAATCCTTCAGAAAGCACAAGCTTCAAATCTAAACGCCTGAAAATCTTTAAAATTAATCCCTGCCAATCAAGATGGGAGATGAACCTTAATTCATTTTTTTTTGTAATTTTTAATTTATGCCTGTAAATTTTGTCGTTTTGCATTATTTATTTTTTTAATAAATTCCAATTGGGAACTTTGCTGTTTTTCAAAACCGGAACCGTATAAAACATGCGTTTGCAATTCGTTTAAATAATCAATTTCATTTATTGTTTTATTCAGTTGCTCTTTTCTTATTTCTCTAACAAGCCTTGAAAGCAGCTTTCTGTTCATAAATTCATCTTGAAAAAAAGTCTTCATACCTAAAAACTAACATATTTTAAAATTTGCGGCAGAAATTTAAAAATATTTAACATTTTACGAGAAGAAATGCCCTCTTTTTGAATTCAAAGTAATATTATCAAAAGAATACAAAGCCGCCGGTCGTTTTGAAACAGATTTCGTATATTCATTTGTTTCAACCAAAATATTCGATGAAAGCATTTTTTTCCTAAAATTACGCTTATCTAATGTTTTTTTCAAAATTAATTCATACGACTTTTGCAATTCCGTAAGTGTAAATTTTTTAGGCAACAACTGAAAAGCAATAGGACAAAGCTCTAATCTTTCACGTGTTCTTTTTAAAGAATATTCAATAATTTCTTTATGGTCAAATGCTAAAGGAGGCAACTTCTCAACTTCATGCCATTGAATATCAGCTACTCCTTCGGTATTTTTAATATCTAATTTAATATCTTCCGCTCTCAAAAGTGCAAAATAAGCACATGTAATGACACGAGCATTCGGATAGCGCAAGGGGTCTCCAAAAGTATACAACTGTTCAAGATAAATATTTTGGACTGTTGTTTTCTCTTTCAAAACACGAAGAGCAGCATCATCAATATTTTCAGATAACCTGATAAATCCGCCCGGAATAGCCCATTTGCCTCTAAAAGGTTCATTTTCACGTTTGACGAGAAGGACTTTTAGCTTGTTGTTATGAATTGTTAAAATTACAACATCGACTGTAACTTCATGCGTTTTTGTTTCTGCAAATGTTCTCATAAGCTTATGCTATAACAAAAACAGATTAAAGGCAAGAAATACACTTAATTTTACATTAAACGGATACTTTAGATTTTCGAGCTTCTATATACTCTAAAAGACACACCGCAAGCTGATCAGGACAACTTGTAGGTCTTGCTCCGCAAGTAATTCCCCTTAATTTTGCACTTACATCATTAATATTCATGCCTATTACAAGATTTCTTATGCCCTTGTGATTACCGTCACAACCACCAATAAATTCAACATCTTTAATTATATCATCTTCGACTTCCAAATTAATTTGCCTGCAACAAGTGCCTGATGTTTTATAGTTAATATTTTCCTTCATAAAATAAATCCTCTTTTTTAATATGATATAATTTTTTTATGTTTTATGTCAAACAAATTGAAGGAAAAGATGTATATTGTTCGGATTTTTTAAATAATCTGGAACATTTTTTTACAACAAGAAATTTAACAGTAAAAGATAATAAAGAATTAATTTGTAAATATTTGAAAATAAAACCGGAGAATTTAATCTCCCCCAATCAAACCCATGGCGACAATATCGAAGTTGCAAAAGAAACACAAAAAGAATACAAAAACACCGATGCATTAATTTTAGAAGATAAAAATATAGCAATTTATCTTAATTTTGCCGATTGCACTCCCATAATCCTATATGACAATGATTTAAACATAGCAGCAATTGCACATGCAGGCTGGAGAGGAACGGCAAAAAAAATTGCAGCAAAAACAGTCTTAAAAATGCAAAAATTATATAATTCAAAACCAAAAAATATAATTGCTCTTATTGGTCCTTGTATTTCTTTTGAATATTTCGAAACATCAAATGAAGCAATTGAAGCACTAAATAAAACCGTTTCTAATTCAAAAAATCTTTTTAAAAATAATTATGCTGATTTAAAAAAAATAAATGAAATGCAGCTAAAAGAAATCGGGGTTGAAAAAATTGACATTTGTCCATTTTGCACAGTTAAAGACAACGACAAATTCTTTTCGTACAGAAAAGAAAACGGAACTCAATTAAGACATAGTGCGATTATTAAGCTTAAATGATTAAATATTTTCCTGAGTAAGCTTTATTAACTCAACAAACCTTTTTGAAAGCTCAACTTGAGAAATTTTCATTTCACGAGCAATTTCCATTTGATTGTATCTTTTTAGATAACGAAGTGAAAATATTTCATAATAACGCTTTTTAGGATATTGTTCACTAATCATTTTAACTATTTGAATTAATTTATCCACAGTATGTTCCGACACTCTTTTTTGAGGACAAAATTCCAAAGGATCAATCAACATTTCAACCGCATCATACTTTTCGCTTCTTTGTATTTCTTCTTTAAGATTTACTATATCTTGTTTTATTTTATGACGTTCAAACTCATTCTCAAGCTCTTCCCTTTCTTCAAGAGGAGTTTTTTTAACGCTCACAATTTCTTCTTTTAATTTAGCCTTCTGTTCAATTTGTTTATATAATTGCAAATCATCAAATTTTTGTTTTTCTTTTATTATCTGTTCCATGCAAGAATCGCAAATCAAAATCAAATGCCTTCTTAATCTTGACATATCACGTATTGCATCAATCAATAAATAAGATTTTTTATAAATTGCATCAAAAAACAAATCCATCAACTCTTCATGTCCTTTAAATTTAGGACTTTCTCTGATGACAGACTCAATTAAAACTCTATGGTCATTGTTTATTTGAATTTTTTTCATTGCATACACCGACCCTTAATAAAATACTATTATAAATAATCGGATTTTTAAACTTAATTAATAATTTTGTAACAATTTACATGGCACAAGTCAGGCAAATGACTGATTTTGTTAATTTATTTGGACTTAGTTTATTTTAGATATATAATATTATTCATAAGCATTATTGTCTAAACTTGACTTGGAATAGATGAAAAAATTTCATATAAAACTTTTATCACTACTGATGTTTTTATCTTTGTTAATGGGACAAAGTGCCTTTTGTGCTGAAGGAATTGACGTAAAAGAGTTTAAAAAAATTAAAAATATAAAATCTACTTTCAAGAAAAAACCAAAAGTCGACAAACCTCCAAAAGAACTCAAATTAGAAGAAGTTCCGCTTGATAAATCAACTTTTTCAACTTTTGAAGACGAAGATGATGAAATGTATTCAAATTCAACTGTTCAAGGAGAAGAAGCAAAAGTTAACAACCAAATTAAGAAAAAAAGAAGCTTTTTTAATTTTAAACGTAAAAATAAAAAAGAAAAAACAGAACAAAATGAAATCATACAAGAGGAAACATTTGAAGAAGAAAATCCTATAACAACAGATGAAATAGAGCAAAAAACCTACATAAATGACACTGATTTGGTATATATCAAAGAAGTGGAAATATATGGCAACAACTTGCTTGATGCAAGCTACATTAAAGACCAAATAAAGTCAAAAGAAGGATATCAATATATCCGCTCTGAAATTTCAAATGATTTAAGAGCACTATACGGAACAGGATTTTTTACACAAAACATCAGGGCACTACCGATTAAAATAGACGACAATAATGTAAGATTGAGAATTATTCTTGAAGAAAATCCCCCCGTTGCCGGTTTTAATGTAACAGGTAATAAGAGCATACCTACATCAGAAATAATGGGGATTTTAAACGAATATAAAGGCTTACCGCAAAATATTTTAAGCCTCAATAATGCTATAAACCAAATCCAAGAATTATATTCTTCAAGAGGCTATATATTGGCAAGGGTATCAAAAGTCTCGGATGATCCTGACGGATATATTAACATAGAAATTGATGAAGGAATTATAGGCGATATTATTGTAGAAGGTAACAGCAAAACAAAAGATTTTATCGTTAAAAGAAATATTTTTCTTCAACCGGGTTGCGTATATAATGAAAATACAATGCGCTCAGACATTTTAAGATTAATGGGTACGCAAGCTTTTAAAGATGTTCAGCGTGAACTGAAACAAGATGAGCGCACCGGATTATATGATGTTTATATCGCACTTGAAGAACAAAGAACAGGAAGAATATCTCTGGGTGTAGGTATAGATTCGGCATCCGGATTTTTTGGTTCTGTAGGATTTGGAGAAAACAACTTTAGAGGTTTAGGACAAAAACTTAACTTAAATCTGCTTGCCGGCACAGGTATTCTAATGAATGACAGCTCTGTAATAAACAAAGCCAATTTACAGGGCGAAATAAGCTTCCTTGAACCAATGTTCAAACGAGAAAATCAATCACTCGCCATAAGAGGATTTGCAAGATATTACGGAAGTTACCAGGTTCCGCTTGCTATAGAAAAAAGATTTGGCGCGGAAGCGACTATATCAAGAAAATTTATAACATATAAAAATCTTGCCGGTTCAATCGGGTTCGGCGTTGAAAGCGTCTCTTTATCCGAAGGAGATGAAGGAACCATCAGAAGAAAATATGCTGAACATGGGGTTCCTTGGGCATTGCGTGAAAAGGAACTTGACGGAGGATTCTTTATAAAAATTACTCCGGCTCTTACTTATGATACAAGAGACAGCGCGGTTAATGCCAGAAGAGGTGTTCTTGCAAGAGCAATGTTTGAAGAAAATCTTGGAATTTCAGGGGAAACATTCGGAAAATTACATGGTATGATAAGAAAATTTGCTCCTTTGGGCAAAAAATCTTCAATAGTTTTAACTGCAAGAGCAGGCGGAAAAATACATGGAGACATGCCTGAGTTTGCAGGTTTTGCTCTTGGCGGACCATATACGATAAGGGGCTTTAACATCTCTGAAGTCGGTGTAGGCGACGGATATATGATGGGAAGTGCTGAAGTTAGAGTTCCTATACCGTTTATAGACAGACTTACTTCCAACTCTTTTCTTAACAATTTAAGATTGGCGGCATTTGTAGATGCAGGAACATTATTTAACAAATCTGTAGGTTCTGAAATATATGATAAACCGGGTTATGCTATAACTGCAGGTGTAGGTTTAAGAGTGTTTATACCGGGTCTTGGACCAATCAATCTTGATTATGGTATTCCGCTCACAAATACCTGTGGAATCGACAGAAAATCAGGCTTCTTCACCTTCGGAATGGGCGAAATGTATTAAAGCGTGTG
>CALVAW010000015.1 GCA_944325655.1 Candidatus Gastranaerophilales bacterium | reverse complement strand
GCGCAACCATCCTACAGCGACGTAGGATAATCAAAATAACAAAATTTATTTGCTAAACCTTCATCCTGCCATTCATACCGCTATTTGTGAACGCCATAAAACTCGTCATTGATAAAGGTTGCTTTCTATTATAAATACCCGTTCCTACACGAGAAGGATCATAATAAGGTCTATAAGGCTTTTCAGCTAATTTGGGGTTATTTTTTTCCATTTTCTTTTGAATAAAATAAGCCCCAATATCTCTAATTAAAGGAGTTAAAATAGAACATCCTATAACAGCGCCTATAAACGCACCTGCAACACTTGCAGCAGCTTTCACATTATCTTTATATAAATTTTTTGCAGCTTCTGTTATACCATTTTCGATTTTACCGCCATCAAATAAATTCTGCTTCATAGATTCGAGCAATTCCGGTTTTTTAAATAAAGCTTTGCTTTTCTTTTCAATTACTCTTTTAGCAAAATCTTTAGCTTTGTTGCTAAGCTCATCCTGGCTCATTTTACTTACAACACTACCGGCAGCTTTTTCAAGACCTGCCATAATCTTTTTAGTCATTGCAAAATACAAACCGATATTTGCAAATCCCGTTACTATACCGGCAGGAATAAGAAACTTTTTATCTTCTTGTGAAGTATTTTTATCTATGCCGGCAGCAACAGTATTACTTATTGCAGCAAAAACCATGCCGAGTGCATTTAGGATTAACAAAGTATTTCCGGCTTTTTCGGGGTTAGGAGATAAACTTTGCAATAAATTTATTGCCTTATCTTGAATTGTAGCCATTATTTAACCCCCTTTGCAACTTCTTTATCCGCATTTTGCACAGGGTTTTTTCTGAAATTTTTAACATATTCCGCAGATTTTTTATTTATCCAATTTATAACGGGAGCATCAACTAAAAAATTAGTAACAAGCATCACCAACAAAGCAACAGCACCACCGATATTTTTGCCCCAAGCAGAAGCATTTTCAGTTAATTTATATAAATTTTTTGAATCAACTGATTCATTAACTACTTTAGCGGCTCTATCTTTAAACTTATTGCCTACGAGCTGACCTGCCTTTTCTCCTAACTTCATACAAGCAGCCGTAGCAGCAGCAATGCAAGCTCCACGAACAACAATACCGACAATTGTTCCGCCAATCGCCTGTGAAAAAGTTCTTACCGCTTGAACTTTAGCACTTTTATTTGTCCTGCCGTCCTTTTCTTTTGCAGCCTTTGTAATTACCTTTCCTATTCCAACATCCATAACAGGTCCAACAACAGCTTCAGAAGAAGACATAACTATTTTTTGCGCAATTACTGATGAACCTGCCAAACAAGCTAAAAATTTCGGGTGCTTCGTAATAAAAGTGACAGTTTTTTCACCCAGATTGCCTTTAAAATTATTTTGATTGTTAACGCTGTTTATTCTCATATAAAACTTCTATATTTAACCATTTACTTCAAAAATGCTAAACAAAATATTTTGCTCTCTTGGCAATTGCATTTAACATTTTTTTACAAAATCCCCGTTGACCTCTTTCAACATTTTAGAATAGAATTTTATTATAGCAAAAAAAATAAAAAAATAAATAAAAACGGATATTAAGATTATGCAAAGAAATGAAAAAATGCCACAAAATCTAAAAAAACCTTTTTTCTATGATATAACGCTAAGAGACGGCAATCAATCTCTAAAAAAACCTTGGAGTCTTGAAGAAAAAGAATTTATTTTTGATAAAATTGTTGCACTTAATATACCGGCTATTGAAATAGGTTTTCCTGCTTCATCCCAAATGGATTTTTTATCTTGCAAAGCTCTGGCGGAACGATCAAAAAACACTCTCGTATCTGTCCTTGCAAGAGCCCACAAAGAAGATATTGATAAAGCAATTCTTGCAGTAAAAAATGCTAAAAAACCAAGATTGCACACTTTTATAACACTATCTCCTTTTCATATGGAACATGTTTTAAATAAAAAACCGGATGAAGCGGCAACTCTTGCAATCGATGCTGTCGAATACGGATATAAAAATCTGTTAAAAGAAAATAAAAACGCAGATATAGAATTTTCAGTCGAACATTTCGGCGATTGTCTTGAAAATCTTGATTTTGTGATAGATGTTTTAAAAGACATTGTAAAAAACGGGGCAACAACCATAAACCTGCCAAATACGGTTGAAAGATATCGACCAAAAAGATTTTTGGATATGATTTCAAAAGTAAAAGAAAATTTGCCGGATAATATAATTATCTCGGTACACAACCATAATGACCTCGGAATGGCGACAGCAACAACGGTGGAAAGCTATTTTAGAGGTGCAGTCCAACTGGAATGCTGCTTAAACGGATTGGGTGAACGTGCCGGCAATACAGACTTTATGCAAGTCGCAGTTGCTCTGCACAATTCAGGAATTAACACCGGAATTAATCTCGATAAATTATATGAAACATCTTTAATAATCTCTCAAATGTCAAAAATAAAAATATATGAAAAAGCACCCCTAATAGGCCCTGAAGCCTTGGCGCACAGAAGCGGCATTCACCAAGACGGAGCAATAAAAACAAAAGACATGGATTTTGGTGCATACAGACCTATACATCCTGATTTAATAGGAAGATTTGACGATGAAAAAATAGGTTTCACTTCTCAATCCGGTAAAACCGCAATATACGACATTATAAAAGCTCTTAAATACCCGATTACAATACAAGAATCGATTCATCTAACTCCAATTGCAAAGAAAATTGCAGAAACAAAAGGAGAATTAAGCGAAAACGAAATTTTAGAATTATATTTTGATAAAATATGCAACATAAAAGGCGCCTTTGAACTCATTTCATTCAAAGAAATAGAAAAAGGTGTTTATGATTTATTCTTTAATTTTAAAGGAGAAAGAAAAGAAGTAATAGGTCAAGGCAACGGTCCCTTGGATGCTTGTTTAAACGGACTGAAAAAACTGGGGTATGAAACTAAATTGTCTAATTATAAACAATACTCTCTTGACGGCGACACAAAAGGCTCATCGGCAAGGGCAATGAGTGCTATATCAATGTTGAATAACGAAGGAAAAGAAATCATAGGAAGAGCTATAGATACTTCAACCGCTCAAGCAAACGTAAAAGCTATATTTAACGCACTTAATCAAATTTATATCTAAATACTAAAATTAACGATTCTATACAAAGGTTCTTTTGTATCAACATCAAAGAAATATAAATCTCTTGGATTTATTGAAAATTTAACTGATTGAGATAACGATATTTGAGAATCCACAATTGCACAAAATTCACTTTCACCAACTTTAAAATATACATTTTTATGTGCGCCCAAATTTTCTTCAAATATAATTTTTGCTTCAAATTTAATTAAATTAAAAGGATATAAAGGACTGCCTTCAGGGACTATATTTTCAGGACGAACGCCCACCAATATATCGCTTTTATTTTTAATTACAACAGGCAAAGAACTTAAGCTTAATGAAACATTACCCATAACCAATATTTCATTTTTAATCTCCGCTTTTGCAATATTCATCGGATTTGCGCCCATAAATGTCGCAACAAAAACATTTTGAGGATAATTATATATATTGCCGGGGGTATCTGTTTGTTGAATTTCACCGTTATTTAAAACAACAATTCTATCGCCCATAGTCAAAGCTTCTGTTTGGTCATGAGTAACATATATAAATGTTGTTTTAAGTTTTTTATGCAGTTTTTTAATCTCTGAGCGCATTTCACTTCTTAATTTAGCGTCAAGATTCGATAACGGTTCATCCATTAAAAAAACTTTAGGTTCTCTGACTATTGCTCTTGCCAGAGCAACACGCTGCCTTTGTCCGCCTGATAGCTCTTTCGGCTTAGAATTTATATAATCTTCTAATTTCAAAATTTCAACAGCCCTGCTAACTCTTCTTTGAATTTCACACTTGGCAACATTTCTGACTTTTAAACCTAAAGCAATATTATCTTTTACCGAAAGATGAGGATATAAGGCGTAATTTTGAAAAACCATGGCTATATCTCTATCTTTTGGCGCAACATTATTTACCAATTTATCATCTATAAATATATTACCGGAACTTGGTGTTTCAAGACCTGCTATCATCCTTAATAAAGTAGATTTACCGCAACCCGAAGCACCGACTAAAACAATAAATTCTCCGTCATTTATTTCCAAATTTATATTTTTCAATATTTCTTTTTTGCCGAAACTTTTTGAAATATTTTCTAAAACTACTCCTGCCATCAAATTTTTCTCTTTTATCCATCTACCTCAAAGGCAGTACAAATGTAAACATTGTACCAAAATTTTCTTTTGAATATACCCAAATATCACCTTTTAAATCTGTAATATAAATTTTTAATAAATTTAAAGAAGCTCTCAACCCTATAGGACGTTTAGTTGCACCTTTGTAATAAGTATCAAAAATATTATCTAATTCATCTTTACTAAATACCAAATCAGCTATCTTAGCTTCAAATAATACATATTTTTTTGTATCAAAAAAATCATTGGCAGCAAATTCTCTTGTTTTGAGAAAATCCATAGGAGGATGACCAATATTCAAATAACATTTACCTAAATTTGCAAATCTGAAAAAAATGTCCATAATAGAGCGAAGCATATATTCAACAACCTCGCTATCCAAATAACAATCTCTTTCCGTTAAGGAAGAATAATCCATGGAAAAAATAATTTTTCTGTCTCTAAAATCTTTCTCGTAAACCCTGTTAATTGATTTTAAAAGACTAATTAAATCAAAAGGTTTATTTTGGTATTCAATTTTCTTTGATTCAAGTTTAAAAAGAGTAAACAACTTTTCTAAATCATAATTCAAATCTCTTGCATTAATATTAATTATGTTTAAATATTTTTGCTGTTTTTCCGATAAAGCACCTCCAATACCATCCAAAAGCGCACGTGAAAAACCACTTATAGAAACAAGGTTTGACAAGATGACTCCGGATGAATCCAAAAGAAAATCATTTTTTTCATCAATTATCTTTTGCACAACAGAAAATTGCCCTTTAATTGTTTTATATTCGCTTTGTCTTTCTGTGGCATTTCTTGCAACAACATAAACTTTATTTGAATCCGCATTTCTTTTTGCCGTTATTTCCAAATAAAGCAAGGGAGCATCTTTTCCTTTCATAGAAGCCCTGACAAGCTCAGAAGAGCCATCTTTAACTATTTTATTTAAAATCTCGGTGCCGTTTTCTACAAAATCAGAAAAATAACGTCCCAAAACATTAAAACGTGTTGTTTTATAAATCTCCAAGACCTTATCGTTAACATCGATTACCCTACCGTCTTGTTCCAAAGTAAAAATACCGTCAGGCAATAAATTAAAATTATTATCTTCTTTTTGGCTTTTAAAATATTCTAGTATCTTCATTTATTTATTATAAATCTTTCTTAAAACTATACTATCATGTTTTTTTATCAAACAAAAGTTATAACAATATCATTCTTTGTAATAATTAACATTTAATTTGAAAAAGCTTAAGATATAAGGTAAAAGACCGGATGACTTATGAAAAATACTATCAATAAAACAATTTGCAAAGGCAAGATTGTTTTAATTATCAATGAAAACAAAATTGATGATAATTTAACGAATAAAATATTAGAATTTACAAAAAAAAGTAAAAAAATAGGACTCAACATGAAAAATGTTAAGTCAATTTCTTCTGAAAAATTTATTATTTCACTGCTCAAAAATAAATTCAAATTATTTAATCTTAACAGTGAAGTACTTTTATATCTTTTTCTTATTATTAAAAAAGGTTCCCTAAAATCATTTATTTGCGAAAAAGATTTTATTGATAACAAAAGAGAATTAATAAAACGTTCCTTTTTGGTTGCTTAATTTTTATATAATTTGTAGAATTGTAATATGCTTTTTTGGGGATTTTTTTTAAACCTTCTTTCTTCTTATATAATTGCATGCCTTACAAGAAATGCTCTTATAATTTTTCCCGTATTTTTCGGAATAATAATTTTTAATATGGAGATTTTATCTCTTTTTAACTCTATTGAAGCAAAAAACATAATTTTGATGAATTTAGGAGAGATAATAATATTAATTCTTCTTTGGAAAAAAATAAATTTTCAAAATTTAAACATAAAAAATTCTATTAATTTAAGCAAATTGAAAAATGCTCTAATACTTGATAAATCCTTAATTATTCTAACCTTATCCTTTTTAATATTAATAATGGCAACATTATTTCTGGCGCTTGTAATGCCGCCTTTAGAACCGGACAGTCAAACATATCATTTTTTAAGAGCTGTTGAATTTGCTTCAAATAAAAATCTGGCTCATTTTGACACAAACGATATACGTGCATTAATCATGCCCATAAATTCGGAAATATTTTATACCTGGATGCTTGTTTTGAAAAAAAATTTTTATGGTTTTGGGATTTTATCATTCTTTTCATACATTTTAACAATCATTTCAAGCTGGAACATAATGTCTAAGCTTAAAATCTCCTATCGAAAACGTTTGTGGGCAATTTATATTTTTTCTTCCTTATCGGCAATAATTGTTCAAATTCCAAGCATGCAAACAAACATACTCACAGGAGCGCTATTAATTTGTTCACTGGCATTATATTTTAACAAAGATATACCAAGTTTATACTTTTCGTCACTTTCTCTGGCATTAGCTCTTGGTGTTAAAACTTCAGCTTTTATATCGCTTTTTGGTTTTTTAATTTTAATTTTTGCAACTTCATATTTTATAAAAAAAGAAAAAAAATTAAAAAATATTTTAATATTTTTCGGATTTTTAATCATCAATTTCTTAATTTTTTCTTCTTATAACTATATTTTAAATTTTATTGATTTTCACAATCCTTTTTCAAACCATGCAGCATATTTAGGACATAAATTTTGGGGAGGATATAAAGGTTTTATTGCAAATTTAATACATTTTTTCTTTCAATCTTTTGATTTTACGGGATTTAAATGGGGTTATTACTTAAATGACAAAATCTTACTGATAAAAAATTCAATATTTCAAGCAATCAATATTAATCCAAAAATAGGCTGCAATGTAGCAATGGATAAAATTAACATAACAGCAGACGAACAAATAGTCGGTTTTGGGATTTTAGGATTTCTTATATTTCTCCCCTCAATTTTTTCTTCACTATTTAAAATTTCATTCAGTAAAAATAAAAGAACAATTTTTCTATTCTTTACGGCTGCAACATTTTTAATCAACATTATCTTTTTATCTTTTTCTATAGCTTATATGGTTTTTTCAATAAGATTTATTGTAACTTTCGTATGCCTGGCAAACATCTGCACAATATATTCATATCGAAAAAAAAGCTTTTTTAAACCTTTTATAATATTTTTTATGATTTTTTATATGACATTAATTTCAACACATATAAAAAGAATGCCCTTTTTTAATGTTTTTCATAATTTAGAAAAAAATAATTTCAATATAAATAAATTTGAAGATGACTGTTTTAGAGGAAAAATCATTAATATATATAAAATTGCTCCTGAAATATATGACACAATTATTCTCAAATATCCGAAAGCTAAAAAAATCGGCTTTATTAAAACAAATGATACACCAGCATTATATTTAAAAAATCCTAACAATAAAAAATTTAAAGTTGATTTTTTAAATGCTTCAAAACTTAATAAATATAACCTCAAAAAATACGATATAATTGTTATGGAAGGAGAAAGTCAAGAAGATAACGTCTTTAATCCGGAAGATGTTAAAATTGAATATAAAATCAAAAATCAAAAAATTATTTTTAACAACACAAATAATTTAAATTGTTGTTTCATAGCCCAAAATACAAATCCAAAAGAAGCGATATCAAGAAGATGCTTAGGTTATCATTATCTGATAAATAACAAAAATTTTAAACAAAATTTAATTAAAAACTTTGAATTAAAACCGAAAAAAACGGGAATTAAAATATACTACTTTAAGAATATCAATTTTTCTGGTAATATATAAAAGTCGAAAGAAGATTTACGAGGATATCTTTTATGTTTAAAAAAGTTTTATCTATTGGACTACTGTCTGCATTTATGGCATCCATGCCCTTACAAACACTTGCCTATAGCTATGAAGATACAGATGTTGAACATTTGCAAACAACAAAAAA
Organism: Candidatus Gastranaerophilales bacterium; assembly: GCA_944325655.1. Classification (GTDB taxonomy): domain Bacteria; phylum Cyanobacteriota; class Vampirovibrionia; order Gastranaerophilales; family Gastranaerophilaceae; genus RUG14156. The sequence goes on along the minus strand of CALVAW010000015.1, from coordinate 36,022 downwards.
TGCTAAAATTGATCTTGTAAAAATTACACCGGGCGGCAATGTAATACAAAAAGAAAATAATCTTGTTGTAAATTTTGCACAAAATTTTAATTCAAAATATTATAAAACCGGTGATTACGTTCAATTTGTATTTGATAATGACCTAAAAACAACCGAAGGAACACTTTTAATTCCTTGCAATTCTTCCTTAATTGCGAAAATTACTTGTATTGAACCTCCAAAATGGTTCTCGAGAAATGCAAAAGTATTTATGGAATTCACTCATATTTTACTTCCCGACGGAACAAACATTCCTGTATGTGTTGAACTTGCAAATAAAAAGAAATATCTCCAAGAAGGAGCAAAAGAAACAGCAGGTAAAATTGCAGCTTACACAATTGCAATAGGCGGTGTAGGTTCAGGATTAGGTGCTGCAATAGGTGTTGCGGCAGGGCATACAATCACAGGATTAATAATTGGCGGCTCAATCGGCGGCGGTGTAGGTCTTGTAACCGGTGTAGTCTCTCCGGGATTACATTACAAAGCTAAAAAAGGCGAAAAAGTTATGCTTGAACTTCAAGATAATTTAAAATTACCCGTAAAATAAAATTACTGATAATAACAAATAATTGAATTACCTTCTTAAATGTGCTATAATCATAGTAAAAGAAGGTAATTTTATGTCATTTGATATAAATCCGAATAGAAATTTATCTAACGTGCAAGCTTCATCCAAGACGACAGCCGGTGGCGGCGGTAATACCGGTTATTTTCAACGCAATCAGGAAGAAGAACCCATAGAATTTGCAAAAGATTACCCTGAAGACAGCTTTGAAAAGCAAGGTTATGAACCGATTGAAGAAGAAAGCTTCATTTCAATTATCAAAAATCTTATCTTGGATTTTATAAACGCTATTAAAAATTTCTTCACTAAATAAAGTTGAAGAATGTTTATCTTTATTCTAAAATTACCTTATGTTTGATACATAAGGAGTTTAAGATATGAAAAAATCAATTAAAGACTTAAATGACATCAAAGGGAAAAAAGCTCTGGTAAGGGTTGATGTTAATGTTCCTTTGGATGAAAACAACAATGTGGTTGATGATACAAGAATTCAAGCAATTATTCCTACGGTTAAATATTTAACGGAACGTGGCGCAAAAGTAATTTTAATGGCACATCTTGGACGTCCTAAAGGAGAAGTTAAACCTGAATTTTCACTTGAACCGGTAGCACGTCACATGTCAAAAGTGTTGGGTCAGAATGTTTTATTTGTTAAATCTCTTATAGGTAAAGGAGCAGACAAAGAACTTGAAGCGCTAAAAGACGGTGAAGTTGCACTTTTGGAAAACATCAGATTTTATAAAGAAGAAGAAGCAAAAGATGATGATATGACTTTTGCAAAGGAATTGGCGAAATTAGGTGATTTTTACGTCAATGATGCATTTGGTGCGGCTCACAGAAAACACACATCAACAGCTAAACTTGCACATATACTTAAACCGGCAGTTTCAGGACTCTTAATGGAAAAAGAATTAAGATGCCTGGGAGAAGCTCTTAATAATCCGGCTCATCCTTTTACGGCTATTGTCGGCGGAGCAAAAGTATCAACTAAAATCGGGGTTTTAGAAAACTTAATTGATAAAGTTGACAATTTAATAATTGGCGGCGGAATGGCATATACATTTGTAAAAGCAAACGGCGGAAAAATAGGAAACTCGATTTGTGAAGACGACCAATTGGAGACAGCTAAAGCAATCGAAGCAAAAGCAAAAGCAAAAGGCGTAAACCTTATTCTTGCAACAGATGTGCTTGTTACAAATGATTTTTCAGGCAACGGCGAAAATAAAGTAGTAGATGTAAATAATATACCTGACGGATTTGAAGGCGTAGATGCAGGTCCAAATACTCAAAAAGCGTTCGCAGAAGTAATTAAATCATCTAAAACAATATTAATGAACGGTCCTGTGGGAGCTTTCGAAAATCCTAAATTCGCCGAAGGAACAAAAGCAGTACTTAAAGCAATTGTAGAAGCCACTAAACAAGGCGCAACATCTGTTATAGGCGGAGGAGACTCGGTTTCTGCGGCTAAAAAATTCGCAAAAGCTGAAGATTTCACCCACGTATCAACAGGCGGAGGAGCTTCTCTTGAATTCATAGAAGGAAAAGTCCTACCCGGTGTTGACGCATTAGATGATTAATTTACAATAAATAAAATTAAGCCGCTTAAAAAGCGGCTTTTTTTAATAAAATTTTCATACAAATAGAGGATTTATTGCCGTTCATATTAAAGCATAATCATGTAAAATCGATAGCTTGATAGTATGATATTTTTCTGTCAAAGCAAGGATTATAAATGTTAAAACAAAAAACAAAATTTCCCCAAAGAAAAGACGATGCAACCATGACGAATTCTCAAAAGACACTGGAATTAGCGGTTGAAGCACATCAAAGATACCTTCTGAAGGCAACAAATGAAGATTTAACCACTGCTATTAACTGCTATATAGAAACCATTAAAGAAAACCCCGAACAAGCAAGTGCTTATTACCGTCTTGCGACTCTTTTGCATAAAAACGGACAAATAGGAATTCAAAGTGCTATTGAACAATGTTCAAAAGCAGTGAGAATGAATCCTAAAGATGCCAATGCCCACATGTATTTGGGGTATTTTTTATCTTTAAATTCCGAATTTGACAGAGCAAAAGAAGAATTTAAAATAGCAATCAAATTAAAACCTGCAACTTCAAGAACTCGCTTGGTTCTTGCTTTGACTTGTCTTGAAAAAATTAAAAATTCCAATCAAAAAAGTTCCCTAAAAGATTTTACGGGTGCCGTTTATTACGGTTTTACGGGAACATTAATGAGCATATTTGACAAAGCAAGCATTAGAATGCTTGCAAGAAACATAATTGATGATATAAATTTTGCAAAATATAAAGCAGTCGGAGAATTTTACGAAAAAATAAATTCCGAAAAGAAAGCTTACGATATATATCTAAATGCTGTTGACAATTCTAAAAAATCAATAAGCTTATATGAAAGAATGGCAAAAATTGCAATAAAGAAAAATCGTCATGATATAGCATTTGACTGTCTGAATAATGTGGTTATTTTGTCAAATAACGATCCTATGAAAATAGTTAATGCAATTGAATACATTGAACAATATCAAAATGACAAAACAGATGAATTAATTGACTACTATACAATCTTAGCTAACAAATATCCCGAACTTTCCAAATGTTACTATGAGCTGGGGCATTTATATTTAAAAAAAGACGAAAAAATAAATGCCCTCAGCGCTTTTAAGCTTGCTCTTAAATATGATGAAAACAACCCTTATTATCAAAATTCCCTTGCTTATGCCTATGTTCAATTAGAACAATATGACAGTGCAATTGAACTATATAAAAAAGCACTTGAAGCAAATCCGAATGATGAATGGTCATCTGTTGTCGCTCAAGCTCTGGCAGCAATATATCATCAAATAAAAGGAAATTCGGAAGCAGCTATTTCAATGTTACAAAACAGCTTACTTTTGACCAAAAATAAAGCTCAAATTCACGAAGCGATAGCAGACATATACTATGACATAGAAAATTTGGATAGTGCAATAGAATACTACAATCTTGCATTAAATGAAGATACAAATAATCCTAAAATATATTCACGCCTTGCAATGGCATATTGGGAAAAAGACTGCATAGAAAAAGCTATTATATTTTATTCTAAAGCAATAGAGCTGGACTCCAGTTATGATATAGCATATAATAATCTTGGAGTCGTATTCTTAGACGGACTTGGAGATGCTACAAGAGCATCAGAATACTTCAAAACCGCAGTAGAAATTAATCCTGATTATGTTCTTGCGCACTTCAACCTCGCAAGAAGTCACGAAATGTTGGGAGAAAAAATAGCAGCAGCAAAACAATATCAAAAAGCCCTAAATTTAAACAAAGAAAAAACAGAACTCGACTCTAAAATAATAGAAGAAAGACTCTACAAACTTTTTGAAGCTTAAAATAAATAACCTTCACCAAAATGAAAAAATTGAAAAAAATCTTTGAATCAACTCTTGCAAAAGTGATAAGTGCAGTGCTCATCACAATTTTTGCATTAAGTATTTTTATATTTTTTGACTTCTATAAAAGAGAGATAAATAAATTCAGAGGATATTATTGGGTATATAAAGGAGATAAAGCCTTTAAAAAACAAGATTTATCCAAGGCAATATATTTCTATGAAAAAGGAATAAAACTCCATCCAAAACACTATAGAGCAATGTATAACCTTGCAAACATTTATGTTGTTTATGAAGATTATTACTCTGCTCTAAAAAACTATGAAAAAGCACTTGAAGTAAACCCTGATTATGAAGTTGCAAGAATAGATTATGCAATAATACTTGCAGAAACATATAAAACAGATGAAGCCATTGAACAATACAAAAAAGTTATTGCAAACAAACCCCATTTCATAAAAATTCCTTTTTTAGTAGACAGCAAAAAATCATATATTCACAACAGAGGCGTTGCATACTACAACATGGGAATTGCATATAGAACCAAATCCTTGCTCGCCGGTCTTAATAAAAATTCAAGCAGGCATTATCTTCAAAAAGCAAGCGATTCCTATGAAGAAGCTGTTAATATTTTAAAATCCTACAACTCAAATTACAATCTTGGTTTAATTCACCAACTTTTAAAGAACCAAAATCAAGCCGGATATTACTATTGCAAAGCGATGGAAATAGAGCCTTTTGAATATGAAGCACATTTTAATCTTGCTATAATTTTAAAAGATATGAAAGATTACAAAGGCGCTGCAGAAGAATTTAAAAAAGCAGCTTTAATACTTAATTTAAAAAACAATCCTGAAAAAACAAGATACATATTCGATGTATTGTCTGAAGTTAACCAAAAAATAGCACTTTTTAGCGACAGTGAATATTTTGAAAAATTAAAAGAAGATGAAGAGAATAATATTCATACAAAATACAAAGCAGGAAAATTAATATTAGACGATTCAAATAAAAATACAGAAGAAAAAATCATTAATGATTTTAAAATTTGTGAAGGAAGAAAAGTTTTTATGGGTGATTTATAGATGGAATCAGAAATTCTCTATAATTTTTCATACACTTTAGTTAAATCTTTTGAAGAAGCAAAAGACAGAAATGATCTTTTGGAAAACTTTTCTAAAGCCCTGAGGCTTTTTTTTACAATAGATGAATTAAAAATCTATATGATGGATGAATATTCTTTTCTTTTAAAAGATTTTACAAAACCTTGGGAAAACCTTGCACACAGTGAAGAAAATTTAAAAATTAAAAAACAATTCGATAATTTTTTAATACAAAAAAGCACATACGAAATAGACGAAAATACGCTATATTTTCCTATATGTCAAAAAAATAAGACCTTAGGAATAGTTAAATTAAAATCCTGTGAGAAAATTAACCCCAAAAACAATTTTTTTGAAATTTTACCTCTTGTTATAGCCCAAATATCAATGCTTACGGCTACGTTAAAAAATAAAGAAATGATAAAAATAAGCTCCAAATTTCATCAAACCGTAAGAAACATTGCAAAAATAACCGAAACCCAATATGAATTAGATTATATACTGCCTATTATGGGCGAAATGATAGACCAATTTATCTCAGAACATTTAATTTATATTTTTATAAAAAATAAAAACAAAAAAGAATATAAACTAATATGGCCAAAAAACTGTTCCGACAACAAAATATATGAATATTTAGAAGAAATTACGCCAAAATCTCAAACAATTATTAAACAAGACGGAAAAATGGGGATTTTTCCTCTTATAGTTGATTCAAAAGCTTATGGGGCAATAGTTGCATACAATCATTTTGACAAAATAACAAAAAAAGAAATAGAATATCTGGAAGAAATCAAACAACAAGCACAAATTACACTATCCAGAGCAAAATCATACGTAGAAGTATTGGAATATGCAACGCTTGATGCTCTAACAGGTTATAACAACAGACATCAATTCGAAAAAAGATTAAAAGAAACAACAGCAGCCGCAAAAAGACAAAATCAACCGCTATGTTGCATTATGTCCGATATTGATTTTTTCAAAAAAGTAAATGACACATACGGACACGCAGTTGGAGATTGTGTTTTAAAGACTATAGCAAAAACAATCAAAAAAGAATTAAGAGAAGAAGATATAGCCTCAAGATATGGCGGAGAAGAATTTATATTCCTGCTTCCTCATACCAAACTTGATGAAGCAATAATTGTGGCAGAAAGATTAAGAAAACAAGTTGAAAAGAAAAAAATCAATATAGAAGAATATAATATTAAAGATGTTAAAGAAATTTCCGTTACAATTTCAATAGGGGTAAGCGAGTACAATAAAAATGATAAAGACCCTCACATATTGTATCAAAAAGCCGATGAAGCCCTCTACAAAGCAAAAGAAACAGGAAGAAATAAAGTTGTTATCTATGATTGAGACAAATTATTCCCACTTTCCCACCAAAACATATTTAATCCGTATATAAATACATTGAAAAATAACACCAAAAATATCAAAAGAGAATTTGAAGTTAAAACAAATCCCGCCAAAACAACAAACAAGGCAATTAAATAACCCTGCAGATTTATTCTTTTATAACAATTCACGATTAAATTAAAAAATTTCTCTTCGGGTTTTTTAAAATAAAAAGCTTGTTGAGAATAATTTAAAAAAGGTATTAAAATAAGGGTATTAATAACATAAATGACCATAATCTTTGCCGATAAAAGTTCTTGCAAAAAACTCATTGTTCCTGACGGAAAATTCAAAAAATCGACAAAATTCACAGGCAAAAATAAAAATGATAAAATAAATGCCGGAATATAGCCTATAATCGACAATATGGCAATATAAGTTATCCATAAAGCAAGTTCTTTTTCATTTTTTTTAGTCAAAATAAAAAGCTCTTTTAAACTATGGTAAGTACTTTTTTTATACATACCATGCGCAGCATAATTTAATGTATAAGTTATCATAATACCGCGCCAAAAAGAATAAAAAATGCAAGGCAAAGTAATAAAAATGGTTAAAAGCGCAAAAACAGGATTAATAAACATTAAAGGCATTAAAATAATACCCAATACCCCGACTAATATAGGTTTTATTAACATTAACAAATATTCTTTTATATATTTTTTATAAAATTCAAAACTTATTTTAAGCAAATTTTTTGTATTTACCATTTTATTTCCTTTCAAGATTTTTTACTAAATTTAATTGAACACCAAGATATAAAACCGCATAAAAATATATTGAAAGTACACTTAAAATTGAATCAAGAAAGTTTAAATTATTTATAACAAACAAAACTTTTAAATGCCAAAACACATATATAACCAGCGCCAAGACTATAAATTTTAAAACAAAAGCTAATACATAAACAACAAGAAATAAAGGCAAAGTATAGAAAATATTTTTGAAAAAGAACTTAATCGATTTAAGAACCGCAACGAAATTATTTGCTTTCTGTCTTGCAATTTCAACCAACGCAAGACTCATGGAAATATAAAAAACTATCGAAAAAATATTAACACATCTCATAAAAACTTTGCTTAAATTGAAAAAGAAACTTGAAGCAAAAATTCCCAAAATAAAAACCAATACCGGAATTAAATTAAATATTGTAAGAGTCAAAAGAGCTTTAAGAGTTTTTAAACATGAAAATTCTTCTTCATTTTGCTCTAATGCAAGAAAAGATAAAACTTTTTTATACATAAAAAACATTGCAACAAAATATAAAATTAAAGCAAAAATAAATACTAAAATATTTTTTATATTAATTAAATTTTGTTCAAATAAAGATACAGACCATAAAATAGACATATAAGAAATAACTTGAATTATAATCATTATCCACATATAAGGCATTAATGCTTTAAACTTTTTAAAAGAAAATAAAAAAGACTCAGCTAAAATCTTAAACAAATCTTGAAAATAATTAACAAACATATTAAAATCTCCTTTATCGGATTATACTATTTTTAGAGACATTTATGCAACAAATGAACATTAAAGAATTATTTTTAAATTTTCAAAAAGAAGATTTTTTTTCAAAAATAAATTTGCATATACACTCAAATTTTTCTGATGGCGAAAAGGATTTTGATTTTCTTGTTGAGCAAGCAAAAAAACTCAACATGAAATATATTTCAATTACCGATCATAATACAATAAAAGGATACCTAAATTCTAAATACGAAAATGATCCGATTTTGATTAAAGGTGTAGAATTTGATTGTTTTTATAAAATGTCTCTGTTGCACATTTTGGGCTACGGGATTGATATAAAAAATGAAAAACTAAAAGAAATCTGCGCAAAAAATGAAAAAGAAACAAAAAACGATTTAATTCGCCTCTTTAAATCAAGACACCCCAAAAAAGTAATAGAAATTATACACGAAGCCGGAGGAATTGCCGTTCTTGCGCATCCTTGTTGTTGTAACGTATTTTCTTTAAATAATTTTGTTAAAAGTCTGAAAAATCTTGGTTTAGACGGAATTGAAACATATTACCCCTACGACCGTTTCAGAGGTATAATAAAATTCAGCTCAAGGCAACTGCCCTTCAAAATAGCAAAAAACTTTAACCTCATAGAAACAGGCGGTTCAGACGAACACAAGGACCTGCTTAATCATGCCCTACATTAATCTCTTTATATAAAGTTGAATATTTTAGATAATATTCTTCGGGATTTTCTTTTGCAGCCTTTATAATATCTTGTATTTCAACAAATTTTCTTGCCAATTGCGGATCAAATTGACTTCCTGCACATTTTTCTATCTCATTAATTGCAGTTTCATGTGAAAGCGCAACCCTATATGAACGAGTTGATGTCATCGCATCATAAGTATCCGCAAGAGCTATAACTCTTGCAGCAAAAGGTATTTCTTCTCCTTTTAAGCCATCAGGGTATCCTCTTCCATCCCATCTTTCATGATGATGTTTAACCCCCGGAGAAACCTCATGAAGCTTTTTAATACTTGCTATTAGCTTTTCAGAATTTGAAGGATGAGATTTCATAACAACAAATTCAGTATCTGTAAGTTTTCCCGGTTTACACAAAATAGCTTGAGGAATTGCAATTTTACCGATATCATGCAACAAACCGGCTGTTTCTATTAATTCAAGTTGATCATCAGGTACATTTAATTCCTTTGCAAGAATTATAGAATATAAAGTAACACGCATAGAATGACCATGTGTATACGGGTCTTTTGCATCAAGAGCAGAAGCAATAGATTTTATTGTTTTATAAAATAATTCCTTTAAATCCTTTAAAATCATTGATTTCGAACTTGCAAGATCAAATTTATCCAATCCGTTTTTTACAACTTCCTTCAGCTCATCAGGATCAAAAGGTTTTAAAATATATTGAAACAAATTACATTTATTTACAGCATCAGTTAAAATTTCGATATCAGAAAATCCCGTTAAAAGAATTTTTATTACATCTGGTGCAATATCATTAGCTTCTTCAAGAAATTTAGTTCCTTCCATTATTGGCATTTTATGATCTGAAACTATTAAAGAAATATCATTTATATTTCTTTTTAAAATCTCAAGACCCTCAAGCCCATTTGAAGCGGTTAAAACATTATATTTACCTCGAAGGGTTCTCTTTAAAAGCTGTAAATTATTTATTTCATCATCAACTATTAAAATAGTGTGTTCGTGATTAACTGAAGTAGCACTTATTAAATCTCCAACGCTATTCAAAAACAAATCATTTTTTACATTTAACACAATGAATATCCTCTTATGCCGTAAATTTTACAGCTTACACTTTTTTATCGACATTATTTATAAATTCTTTAATTTTTTAATTAAGTTTTGTTAACAACATAATAGCAGATTTTTATTTTTTTAACATCAAAAAGCCCTCTCGTCTTGAGCAGGGCTTAAAATTTACTTATTCTCTCTATTTAAAATATCCGAAACTGCTTTCAATGTTTTGCTGATGCATTTCTTTTAAAGATTCATTATCTGCTTTTAGTGCTTCTAATCTGGTTGAAAGATTATCATTTTCCAGTTGAACGCCTGTTTCATAGTCATTTGCGGCATTTTCTTCAACTTCAACTTCTCTTTCTTCTGCATCTTTAATGTCATTCAATTCAGACATCAAATCTTGATATTCATCACTTGATGCATCATCATCAAGACTATTTATCTCATTTCTTATTCTTTCTTTTTCGACATCATATTTTGCATGAATTTCAGAAATTTTTGAAGATGACTGCTTTTGTCTTAAACGAATGGCCATGCTATTTTTAGTCATCTGTGTTTCAATTTCATTTGCCGAAGCGTCATTATTCATGATATTTAGAAGATCTATTAACATAATTTTAAACCTTTTTTACTTACATATTAATAAAAACAAATATATAAACATGATTTCAAAATTATATAAATTAGTTACATTTCTTAACATAAATAGCAATATTTTTTATATATTTCTTTTTATTTTTATACAAACAAGAGGAGAAAAGTATAATGACAAACATTACAGGCATTCAATCATACGACAATATGATTAATTGGCGACAACAGCACGAAATAAACGACTTAACCCTTCTAAATTTATTAAAAAAACAAGATGAACTGAATTTTTCAGAAGAAGAAATTTATAGAGAATATTTTAAACAAAGCGATAAAATAGGTTATGAATATGACTTTATGGAAGGTAAAGACCCAAATAATGAAAAAGATTATAATGAACAACTTTTAAAACTTGGCGAAGGCGACATTCTTACAATGGATAAAGATGGTGACGGAGAAGTTAGCCTTTCAGAATATACTCTTGAGCAAACCAAAGATTTAACACAATACGATGATTTTAACAGAATTGTAGATGCATATACAGTATCCTCAATTATGTTTCAAATAATTGATGAAGGAATGGGCGCTTCAGATTCTTCAGGAAAATTAAGTGCGGAAGAATTTGCAAGTTATTACAAAAATTTGGATCAATTTAAAATTGATGAAAATTTTAAAGGCTACATGTCAGGAGAATTTGACGGAAAAATCAATATAGATTCCGCAAGCGAAATGATGCTTTTCTTAATCGATAACATAATAGGACAAGAAACTTACGAAACATTAAGAGCAGCTATTGAGAAAAATCTTATGGAAGCTGAATAGATTATAATAATTGAGTCATAATTAAAGGACCGTCTTCGCTTGCAACCACAGTATGTTCAAAATGTGCAGACGGTTTTTTATCGTCAGTAACGACCGTCCAACCGTCAGCCAATGAATGTACCTCATCACAACCCAAATTCAACATAGGTTCAATCGCAATTGCACAATTTTTCTTTATAACTATATTTGAATTTGTCCTGTAATTAAATAAAAATGGTTCTTCATGCATTTCTTTTCCTACGCCATGTCCGCCATATTGTCTTACAATTCCGAGTTTATTTTCAAGAGCAACATCTTCTATAGCAGCAGAAACATTTTCAAGCAAAGTATCTGGAATCATTTTTTCTATACCGGCATATAATGCCTTTTTTGTTGCCTCTAAAAGATTTTGAACATCTAAAGAAACCTTGCCTACAGGATATGTCCAGGCTCCATCTCCTACCATGCCTCGATATGTAGCGCCAACATCAATTGAGACAATATCGCCCTCTTTTAAAATTCTATCCGGAGAAGGAATTCCATGCACCACCTCTTCATTGATTGAAGCACAAATAGAATTAGGAAAACCTTGATATCCCAAAAAAGTAGGGAATGCTTTGTTTTTTTTAATAATATCAAAAGCAATTTTATCCAATTCAAGAGTAGAAATACCGGGTTCAATAACTCGGGCCATCTGTTCATGCACAAGAGCTACAATAGAGCCTGCATGTCGCATAATTTTAATTTCTTCTCTTGATTTTTTATTTATCATAATTTTACCTCTGCTTCAACATTATTATACAATTAAAAGAAGAATTAATAAGCTTTTTTTACTATTAATTTATTTTCATCTATTAATACATCAACTAAATCATTCGCCGGATCAACTTCCATTACTTCAATCAAAGCAGCCGGCAAGTAAATTCCATAACCGCTGCCGCTTTTTTGAAAATTTCTTACCATATTATTCTTATACTTATCAAGCTCACATTCATTAACCGGTGAAAAATAAAGAGAATTATTCTTAGAAGTTATCAAAATTTTAACCTCATCCGGATTATAGCCCAAGAGTTTCAATAAAGACTTTTGAAAATAAAGCACCCAACCATTTCCACTCGAATTTAGCTTTTTCTTCATATATGCCCTTTAAAATGTTAATATAAGTCTAATAGAATGTATTATTGACTTGATTATAAAAAAATTGTATAGTTAAAAATACATTCTAATGGACTTATATTAAATTTATTAATATGTTATGCTCAGACTGTTTGGTTTATTAAAAAAGAAGCTCCTGTTACGGAGCTTCTTTTTATTTCGACATAATTATTTTTCTTCAAAAATTATTCCTTTTAAATTTTCCCAAATCTCACTTATTGGCTTATTTGCATCCAATTCCTTTAATATTCCCATTTGTTTAAAATAGTCATACAAAGGAGCTGTTTCTTTTTCGTAAGTCTCAAAACGGAGCCTTGCGGTTTCTTCGTTATCATCTTTTCTTTGAGTTAATTTTGTATCACAAATATCGCAATAATCCATAATTTTAGGAGGATTTGAGATAAGATTATATATAGTTCCACATTTTGGACAACTTCTTCTGTTAACAAGCCTTTGTACTAAAACGTCAGTCGGAATATCGAAATAAATCGCAAGAGCATCATTTTTTAAATCGAAAGTGTTGAGATCTTCCATAATATTTTTCAAAGCTTCCGCTTGTTCCACCGAACGAGGAAAACCATCCAAAATGTAGCCGTTTAAACAATCTTCTTTTTGTAATCTGTCTTTTATGACAGCAGATACAACATTCAAAGGAACGAGTTGTCCTTTATCGATATAGCTCTTTGCAATCACACCCAGCTCGGTACCGTCTTGAATATTCTTTCTTAATAAAGAACCGGTATCAATATGAGGGATTGAAAGTTTATCCGATAATCTTGAAGTTTGTGTACCCTTTCCTGAACCCGGAGGTCCCAAAAATATAAATACTTTCTTCATTTTTTAACCTTTACTGTTGTAAAAAACTTTCATAATTTTTAGCTAACATATGAGTTTTTATCTGATTTATAAAATCCAATGCCACACCCACAAGGATTATCAAACTTGTAGCACCAATACCTTGAAAAGTTGTTATATTCGTAATTTTTGTAGCAATTGAAGGTATTAAAGCAATAATGCCAAGCGCTAAAGCACCAATTAAAGTAATTCTTGTCAGAATTTCATTTAATTTATCCGCTGTGGGTTTGCCCGGCTTCACTCCCGGAATTGCAGAACCGTATTTTTTCAGATTATTTGAAATTTCTTTAGGCTGCATTGAAGGAATAATTGAAGCATAAAAGAATGTTAATGTTACAATCAATACAAAATAAATTACATAATAACTTAAAGAATTTGCACTAAATAACAAATTTAATCTTTCAAATATGCTTGCTAATATAGGATTTTCAACATGCATCTGTTGCACGAAGCCAAGAACCGTCGCCGGAAACAATAATATTGCTACGGCAAAAATAATCGGCATAACTCCGCCGGGATTTAATTTAAACGGAATATTTGTATTTTGTCCGCCGTAAACCTTATTTCCCACTTGACGTCTTGCAGATACAATAGGAACTTTTCTTGCAGCTTCATGTAACACAATAATAAAAATTATAGTGGCAAGAAATATTGCAATAAGAGCTGCCAATCCCAATTGCAACATCGGATCCTGACTTACAAGAGTAGCCGTTCTATCACAATACAAAGGAATACCTGCAATAATTCCGACAAAAATCAATAAAGAAGCACCGTTTCCGACTCCCTTCTCGGTAATCAATTCGGCAAGCCACATAACAATTATTGCCCCTGCTGTTAAAGATACAGCAGAACCTACAAAAAACATTACAGGATTAACGCCATGCATTATAGCACCAGGGAGTTTATACAAAGCAAGAGCAAATATAACAGACTGAAATAATGCTAAAAACACAGCAAAAACTCTGGTTAACTGTTGTATTTTACGTCTTCCTGCTTCACCCTCTTCTTTTTGAGCTTTCTCTAAGCTGGGAACAATAACAGCCATTAATTGCATGATAATTGAAGATGTAATATAAGGACCGATACCAAGAGCAAATATAGAAACTTTACCCAAAGCACCGCCGGAAAACATATCCAAAAATCCTATTAAATTATTTCCGCTTGCTAAATTTAAAAATACTTCATTATTTATGCCATAAATTGGCAACTGTGCACCAAATCTAAATAAAGCAATAATGGCAAAAGTGAATATTAGCTTTTGCTTTAATCCACTTGCTTGCCAACTTGCCATTAAATTTTGTACAACTTTTTCCGAATCAATGTTTTGTTGCATTATACCAATTCTGCCTTTCCGCCAGCACGTTCTATTTTTTCTTTTGCACTTGGGCTAAAATACGAAGCTCTAACTACGATAGCTTTTGATATTTCGCCATTTCCAAGTATTCTTAACGCGACAGCAGATGATGAGGCTTTCTTATTTTCTTGCAAATAAGCTAAATCAACTGTTTCTGTGTCTAATTCAGCTAATCTTGCGATATTGATTGCAAAAGATTCTTCTCTAAATTTATTCTTGAAACCTTTCAACTTTGGCATTTGTCTGTATGATGGCATTTGACCACCTTCAAACCCACGTTTATGTGAATTACCGGATCTTTGTCCTTCACCATTATTTCCTCTGCAAGATGTTTTTCCATGTCCTGAAGCTATGCCTCTGCCTTTACGTTTCTTAGCATGAGTAGCACCTTCGGCCGGTCTTATATCTTCTAAACTTAGCATTTTATTTACCTTTCTTATTCAACAATTTCAACAATATGTGGCACTTTATTAACCATACCAAGAATTGTAGCGCTTGCAGCGTGTTCTACCACTTGATCTTTTTTAGTTAATCCTAATGCTCTCACAACTTTTATTTGCTTTTCGCTGGCACCAATTGTGCTTTTAACTTGTTTAATTTTTATCTTTTTATTTGCCATTTTTATATACCTTTAATTACTTTTGTAACATATCTTTTACACTAATACCTCTTACAGCAGCTACATCTTTAAATGTTCTTAAAGATTTTAAAGCATTTAATGTAGCATTTGCGGCATTAAGCGGAGATTTTGAACCTAAAGATTTTGATAAAATATTTTCAACACCTGCAAGTTCCAATACAGCACGAACTGCACCGCCGGCAATAACACCGGTACCTTTTGAAGCAGGTTTCAACACAACAGAACCCGCACCCGAACGACCGGTAATCATATGAGGGATTGTTGTATTAAACAAAGGCACGCTAATTAAGTTCTTTCTTGCATCAGCAACAGCTTTTTGAATAGCAATAATAACTTCAGCAGCCTTCGCTACACCCATTCCAACAGAACCTTTTTTATTTCCGACTATAACAATTGCCCTAAAAGAAAGTTTTTTACCACCTTTTACAACTTTTGTTACACGACGAATTTGAACAACTTGTTCTTTCCATTCCGATTCAACCGGTTCAACAGTTTCAATTTTTCTTCTTCTGCTTTTTCTTTGAGGTTTCTTTTCTTCTTTAACTTCTTCCTGAGCATCTTGTGCAACAGTTTCTTCAACAACTTCTACTGTTTCAACTGTTTCTTGCTCTTGGATTTCTTTGTTTTCTTCCACGTTTATTACCTTTCTTATTGTGAATAATAATCATTTTGGGAGTTTCCCACAAGCAAAAAAGAACATCAAAACAAACTTTTTTTCAAAAGTTTAATTTCTATGTTCGATGTTGGGATTTCTGACATGAATTATTTTATAATAAGCAAAATTTTTTGCAAGCTATATTTTTAAATTATTATTTTATTCCCATCTCTCCTATTGAAACAATATATTGGTCGACTCCCAGTTTGTTAGGAAGCATATCTCCGTTAACATCGAAAAAAAACAAACCGCAACTGTTGTTTCTTTCCCTTTTTTGAATTTGGATGGGACTATATATATAAGTTTCATGAGTTGTACAATTTTTATTCAATTTTATTGCTATATACGCATTGTTATTCAAAAAAAATCCATAATTAAAACTATTTGCACTAATGCCCGTTAAAGCCATATTATTTTCATCAACTAAAACTTTTGATAAATATTCAGAACTTAAAGATTTTTTATTCAAACCCTTTAAATATTTTTTATATATACTTATGAGTTTTTGCTCTGCATCATCTGATGTTATATCAAATTCACTGCCATCATCCGCTTTTAAATATTTAAGACTGTAATTTACCGTATTTTTTGCCAATATTTGTTTTGACGCAAAATCCAATTGGTATAATATATTACTGCCCGCTTTTTGTAAAACTTCTTTTTTAACATCCTTAGGACGCAGCACTACAACCATCACTATGCATATAGCAGCCACGACGGTCATTACCACTATAGTTTCAACAAGAGTATAAGCTAACTTAAAATTCAATCTCTTATTCCTTAACGAGATTAATCTGTTGCATATTGCACGCCTTCAGAACCCACAGGCAACAAGAATTGGTCTTTGCCCATAACATTAGGTTCACCTTCCCCATTGGTATCAAAGAAAATTATACCATGCGTGGGCTTCATACTTGTAAAGTTTGTTTCTCCGGGGAACCAAGTATTGACATCCGACGCTTGTGTACCTGTTGTTATACCCATACAAGCACCATCTTTTAAATAAAATTTATTTGTATAATCATTACAAGGACAATTTGCATCATTACATTCTTGTCTTGTAACGGTTAAATATCTTTTATACAGTTTGCCAATTTTATCATCCATGCCTGAATTTTCCAATGAAAATAAATTTGCAGTACCCGGTTCATACAAAGAAGAAGTATTCCCTGAAGCAGAATTATTAATTAAAATCTGTGTCGTTGCAGTATCAATTTCGGATAATACCTTTCTTGCCATAATAGCAAGACCTTTATCCTTATATTCAGCAGGCTTCAAGGTTGTAATCATAATAGTTGCAATGATACCGAGGATTGTCATTACAAGTATAGCCTCAGCCATTGTAAAAGCTTTTTTAATTCTCATATTTATTAACTCCTTCTTATTATTCATTATCATATTTAATTCCTCTTTTGTAAATAGGCAAAATATATTGATCAGACCCTAACTTATTAGGTTCCTTAAAAGAATTGACATCAAAAAATACAGAACCGCACACCTCATCTACAGAATATCTTCCTTTGCTATGGGGAGGATTTGCATTTTTTTCAGCTGCTTTACAACTGTTATAAAACCTAAATCCCACAAGGGTACCGTCTGCCACATAGAAAAAATCAGAATATGTATCTTTTAATTTCTCGCCGACAGAAGTTCTGTCATAATCTAAAATCTCATTTGAAAAATATTCCGTTGATAAATCTATGCCATAAGTAATATCTGACAGATAATTTGAATACAAATCAGACATTCTTTTTGTAATATCTTTATCTTCAATAGAAAAATAGCCTTCCTTATCCTTTATTCTCAAAAAATCATCATAAACCGAATTATTTAAAAGAATATGAAGTGTTGCAGCTTCAATATTTTCAGCCATTTTTACCGACATAGTTTCATAGCCTTTTTCCGCAGGGTTATACAACTTTATTGCAGATACAGATAGTACAATTAAAATACCCAATATTGACATAACAATCATTGCTTCCGCAAATGTAAAAGCCGTCTTTTTATCACTAAACTTCATAAAATATATTATAATATGTATTATAAAAATTTAATTATAAAATTAAATAACTACTATTTATATATGATTTTTTTGTAATATTTTTAAAAAAAATGTATTATTAGATAAGAAAATATTGGATAAATATATGAAAAAATTAGAAGCTTTTACACTTACAGAAACACTTATTGTATTGGTTGTTTTAGCCTTAATGATAGTTATTACGGTACTTTCTACCTCAAATCTTGATCAAGCCAAAGAGAAAAAAATTCAATCCCTAAGTCAAAATTTTTACTCAAATGTAGAAAATACATACATAAGAATTTTATACGATAATACGTCAAACGGATCCATTACGGGTCTGCTGGATAAAAATAATGACAAAGAAATTAACTCACAAGATTTAAGAGATTACTTTTTAAAATATTTAGATGGCGAAGAAACGCCTTGTAGCGATTTAACAAATAACTCAACTCAAACAAAAGATTATCTCACGGATGCTCAATGTGCTATGTTTACTCCAAACATAGTCGCCGCTTTTTATCTTGACACTGATTGTGATCTTAGCGTAAATATTAAAGAATATTATTCGGATAATCAAAATATAAGAACAACAGATACAGCCTGCGGCAGAATTTTATACGGATTAAAAGATTCAAAAGGTGAATTTGCACGTGATTTATTTACAATTGCTCTTGGTAAAAGAAATATAAAATAACTATTTAGATTCTTTTACAATATACAAATTAATGTCTAAATCAACTCCATCCAGTATAACACCCATTAACTTTGAAGCCCCCAGAGGAACAAATTCAAAAGCATCATTTTCGTGTTCTTCTAAATATCTAAAATAAATCCCGCTTGCAACAACAACTTTATTTACATAATTAAATCTGTTTATTCTGGATAAAATATTATATGTTTCCTTTGCATTTGTTTTTTTATCGCCTGCCCAATATGACAGCAGCATTTCTGTTTTTATTCCTTTTTTATCACCTATATTTAAAAAGCCCTTAAATAATTTTACTATATCCCTGGTTACACCTGAAAAAACAGAAAAATCATCACACATAAAATACAGTTCTTCGGCTATTAAAAACTTTATTTTTGGATACTTTAACTCCAACCTTTCTGCCATCATTTTACAGTATTCCATTTTTAATTTTTTAAGTTCTTGTGCTTCGTTTTTATATTTTCCGTAATAATTAAAGTAATCCAATTTAAACTCAAAAAGTCCAAAAAAAACATTTCTTTTAAATACTTTTTCTTTTTTTCTCTTTTCTTTCATTTTTCTTAGCTCTTTTTGAGCAAGCAAACGTTTTTCAAGCTCTTTGTTTTCATGAATTCTTCTTAATTTGTCCAATTGAACTAAAACTTTTTTACTTACAAACGAAAGAAAAATCATAAAACACGCCGCATATACATAACCCATGGTTATTTTATTACCGGCAATAT
Organism: Candidatus Gastranaerophilales bacterium; assembly: GCA_944325655.1. Lineage (GTDB taxonomy): Bacteria > Cyanobacteriota > Vampirovibrionia > Gastranaerophilales > Gastranaerophilaceae > RUG14156. The sequence continues at coordinate 16,757 of CALVAW010000015.1, read as the reverse complement.
TTGTTTCTATATATAAAAAATTCTCAATAAGATTAGGCAAAAGACCAAAAAATTTATCTAAAAAAGAAAAAATATTCCCGCTAAAAATCCCGGTCACCCATACAATTAAATAAATTAACGCCATAAAAGGAGAAAAGATTTTTAAAATTTGAAAAATAATTATTAAGTTTTTTATTCCGCTTCCCATAAAAACATATTATCAATTAATCTTGTAGACGATTCAGGCACTCTTGCCGCAATTAAAACAAGTGTATTATTATTTACTTCTTTTTGAAAATCAAACGTATTTTTATCAACAAATTCTATATATTCAACATCAAGCCCTTCCATAATTTTTAAAGAAGCATCAATCAAAATTCTTGTGTCTTTTATTCCTTCTTTAAAAAGCTTTTTCATATTAAAAAGTGACTTTGAAATATTTAAAGCAAGCTTCCTGTCTTTTTCGGTTAAATACTGATTTCTGCTTGAAACAGCAAGATTATCAAAATCCCTTATAATAGGACAAGATACGATTTCTACATCAAAATTTAAATCAAGAACCATTTTTTTAACTATAAAAAGCTGCTGTGCATCTTTTTGTCCAAAATAAGCACGACTAGCCTTTGTCAGATTAAAAAGCTTGGCAACAACGGAGCATACACCGTCAAAATGCCCAGGACGGGCTTTACCGCACAATTTATTGACAATATCATAAGGAGGACAAATTAAAGTAAGATTATCTTTATTTTCGCTGTACATTTCTGAAATCTTGGGAGCAAAAACTATTTTCACCCCTTCTTTTTGACATAAAGCACAATCTTTATCAAGCTGTCTTGGATATTTATCCAAATCCTCATTTACACCGAACTGTATGGGATTTACAAAAACTGACACAACAACATTATCATTCTGTTGTGCAGCTTTTTTGATTAAAGAGCGATGACCTTCATGGAGCGCCCCCATTGTAGGCACAAGTCCAATCGAACCTTTTAAATTTTTTATTTCTTCTTTTAATTCTTTGATATTATCTATAATTTTCAAGTTTCTCTATCTCCTTGTCGTCAAGAACAAATGACTCATCCGTACTTGGAAAGTTACCTTCTTCAACATCAGCACAATAAGCCTTCGCAACATTTAAAATTATATCCTTTAAACTTGAATATTGTCTTGCAAATTTTGGTTTAAACCTGTCATATTTTCCCAAAATATCGTCCGAAACAAGAACTTGTCCATCACAAAATTTTCCCCCGCCAATTCCTATTGTGGGTATTCTAAGCCTTTGAGAAATAAATTGACCTGATTGCAAAGGCACCATCTCTAATACAACCGCAAAACATCCTGCATTTTGCAATCTTAGTGCATCTTTAAGTATCTCTATTGTTCTATCCGCATCTTTCCCCTGAATTTTATGACCGCCAATGGTATTTATACTCAACGGAGTAAAACCTAAATGCCCCATAACAGGGATGCCGTTTTGAGTGAGATGTTTAATATTTTCAATTATAAAATCCGAACTACCCTCAATTTTCACAGCATTAGCGCCTGCTTTAATAAATTGACAAGCATTTTTCATGGTTTCAACTTTATCCAATTGAAAACTCATAAAAGGCATATCAGCAACCAAAAGAGCATTCTCAACAGCACGAGAAACCGCACGAACAAAAATCAACATTTCATCCATACCAATATCTGTAGTACTGTTATAACCAAGGGCAACCTGAGCAAGAGAATCGCCGACAAGTATAACATCAACCCCTGCTTCATCGATATATTTTGCGGTCGAATAATCGTATGCAGTCAAAACCGTAATTTTCTTACCGTCTTTTTTATAATTTTGTATTTTTTGAATACTTTTTCTCATGTTTTAATAATACTAATTCTTTATTTTTTTACAGCTCTTTTATACCAATAATATATAGCTTTTGCAACTTTTGAGCAACTATGTCGCACTAATCCATCTTTATTATCTTCCAATAAATTTCGCTCAACCAATTCAACTTTTAATCTTCTTAGTTCGGTTATATCAATCTCCACAGGGAGCGAACCTGCTTGTTCATATTTTTCAGCTAAATTTCTCGGCATATAATTATTTACCAAAACTGCATCGAAGAAATTTTTATTACTGTCATCAATTTCCGGAAGTCTTACGTGATCAAAAATTGTCTTAACATGGTCAGAAACAGAATAATTGTCCGTTTCTCCCACCTGAGTCATTGCATTACATACATATATTTTTTTTGCCTTAGATTGCCAAACTGCACGCGTAATATCTTTCACCAAAAAATTAGAAATAATTGAAGTATATAAACTACCGGGCCCCATTATAATTAAATCCGCATTATGAATAGCATCAACCACATCAGGAGTAGGTTTACAATCGGAAGGTTCGCAGCAAAGCTGCATAATCCTTTTTCCTGCTTCGGGAATATTACTTTCACCTCTTACTATAGAATCATCTTCCATTTTTGCATACAATTTCATATCATCGCAAGTGGCAGGCAATACCCTTCCTCGTATCAATAAAACCTTAGAAGATTCTTTAATTGCAGTGACCATATCACCGCAAATAGCAGTCATTGCAGTTATAAAAAGATTACCGAAACTGTGCCCTTCAAGTCCCTCACCTGTTTTAAATCTATATTGAAAAAGTTTTGTAACTATATCATCATCGTCAGCTAAAGCCGCTATACAATTTCTAATATCCCCGGGAGGCAAAACTCCCATTTGTTCACGCAAACGACCTGACGAACCGCCGTCATCTCCAACAGTAACCACAGCGGTTATATTATTTGTAATTTTTTTAATACCTCTAAGCAACATGGATAATCCGGTTCCGCCGCCAATTGCAACAATTTTAGGTCCATGGTCGAGTTTCATTCTGCGATATAAAACCTCACCCATAGATTGTCTTTTGCGCTTTTCATCAATGCTTCCTGTTTCCATCATCGAAATATTGGTTTTTTTCCAAGCTAAAATAAACAAAACCGCACCGACAAAAATAAATAAAATTCCCACAGGTTCCGGCGGAACAACATGAAATAATTCTTTTGCGGTTTTAACTATATAATACAAAGGCTCCAATTTAAAAACAAAAGTTGCACCGACAAAAGCAAGAATTGAACCTACCACACTCAAAGCAAACCAGCGTTTAATCTTTAATCCCGGAACAAGCCAAATGGCATCCTTGGGCATTTTAACTTTTTTATTAAACATTTTCATCTTCGTTTTTGCCTCTATATTTGACTTTGTACTCTGTTATAATTTATAGGTGTGGGTTTTATAACATCATACGCTCTTTTAATATCCTCGAGTTTTCTAAAATGTATTGTATCAGGTTTATTTGGTAATTCTCTGATTTGTCTTATTGAAGTATTCTCATCAAAATCAACTTCATAAGCCACTTTCAAACCGGTATTTTCAATCAACTGTTTTATTTCATAACTTTGCACAAACAAATTCAGCCAAGGGCTAACTTTTTTTACGGCATTAGCAACAGTCAAAGCAATCTCTTCATCAGAATTAACACTATCTTTTAAAGCTCCATGACATCTTATATGTTCTATTGACATATCCATTGTTTTTGCATAAGCCTCAATTGCACCAATCTGATATATAACAACAGCCTCTAATTCAGGTTTTGATAAATTCATTTTTCGCATTCCGAAACCCTGAATATCAGGATAACCTATATGCGCACCTATCGCAACATTTCTTTCTTTTGCAAACAGCAATGCTTCACGTATACTGATAGGATCGCCCGAATGCAAACCGGCTGAAATATTTATTGAACTTGCATACTTAGCTATCTCAAGTTCATCGGTATTTTTATACACACCGTAGCCTTGCGCTACGTCAGAATTAAAATCAAACAATTTATAACTTCCTTATAATTTAACAGTATGTTTTTTAACAAATAATAACCTTATCAGGTTATCACACCTAAATTATACAATAGAATAAACAAAATAAGGTAGTGTTAAAAAAAATTCATATAATTTTATTAAGATTTTTTAAAAATGCCAAATAAAAAACAATTTAGCTAAAAAATGTTATAATTATTTTTGATGAACGAAGAATTAGAATATAAAATTCATAACCTGAAACAAAAAGCACTAAATACAATTGAAAATACAAATTTGTATAAATATAAAGGTGTTGTATCTAAACTTTTGGGTTTAACGGTTGAAGTAAAACTTCCGGGACTCAAAATTGGTGATTTATGTTACATCCAAACATATACCGGTGAAAAAAAAGCAGCGGAAGTCCAAGCCTTCAAAGGAGATGTCGCACAATTACTTCTCTTATATGACGGCGAAGGCATAGGACAAGGCTCGTTAGTTGAAACAACCGGCGCCCCTATTCTTTTTCCCGTGGGGGATTTTCTTCTGGGAAGATTGGTTAATCCTCTCGGCGAACCAATGGATTCAAAACCTTTAGATTTAACAAATGCCAAGTATATGAACATAAACGGTACCATACCTGACGCTTTTCACAGACCAATCATAACCGAAGAAATATCAACAGGAATAAGAGCAATAGACGGCCTTTTAACTATGGGTACCGGACAACGTATGGGGCTTTTTGCAGGTTCCGGGGTAGGAAAATCAACTTTACTGGGTATGATTGCCAGAAATTCAGATGCCGACGTAAATGTAGTTGCACTTATCGGTGAACGCGGCAGAGAAGTTAAAGAATTTATAGTTGATGCACTTCAAGAAGAAGGAATGAAAAAATCTGTTATAGTCTGTGCAACAGGTGACCAACCGCCCCTTATAAGAATGAAATGTCTGCTTGCAGCAACAACAGTATGCGAATATTTCAGAGATCAGGGAAAAAAAGTTTTTCTTATGACCGATACAATAACACGTTGTGCTATGGCAGGTCGTGAAGTGGGTCTTTCTCTCGGTGAACCCCCAACTATGAAAGGTTATCCGCCAAGCATATTCTCATGGCTGCAAAGAGCACTGGAAAGAACGGGAAATTCCGAAAAAGGTTCAGTAACTGCATTGTATACCGTTCTGATGGAAGGTGATGATATTACAGACCCGATTGTAGATATTGTAAGAGGTATAGTAGACGGTCACATTTTTCTTTCAAGAAAAGTTGCAGAACAAAATCACTATCCGGCAATAGATGCACTTGGCTCCATATCAAGATTAATGAGCTCTATAGCTGACCCTGAACATAAAGAAGCAGCAGGAAAAATGAGAAACTTAATGGCGCTGTATAGAGAAAACAAAGATTTAATAGATGTCGGAATGTATCAAACAGGTACAAACCCTAAACTCGATGTTGCAATTGAACTAATGCCTCAAATAAATGCCTTTTTACAACAAAAAACAACCGATATAGTATCTATGGATACAACAATTCAATCCCTTAAAGACATGATGAGAAATGTTGAATTATAATTTAACAATATTCCAAACCAAGCTCGTCACACAATGAATTAAAATACTTTACAGACTCCAACAAATCATTTTCATCAAAAATTTCAAAAGTAATAGTAGGATATAAATGCATTTCTTTTAAAGTTTTTAAAATTTCTTTTATATCCACACTGCCTTTTAATAAGCTTGAATGAGAATCTTCGTCTTTAAAATTATTATGAAAATGCATGTGTTTTAACATTATCCCATATTCTCTTATCCAAGAAGAAGGCGCAATATCGGAATGTAAATTACAGTGTCCTATATCTATAGTTGCACCAAAATACGGAGAATTGACGGCAGCAATCAAATTTCTTATAAAATCCGAATTAGGCTCGTGAACATTTTCCATAGTAAGCATTATCCCTAAGCGCTCAAAATTCTTCACAAAATCTTTATAAAACTCAATGTTTTTTAAGAAAAACATTTCTTGATACTGACGATGTTTTAATAAATTATTATAACAAGTATGAAATATTACAACGGAAACATCAAACTCTTCTGCAAGCTCCAAACTTTGAAAATACCTTTTTTTACTTATTTCGCATATCAAAGGGTCTTTAGCTGCTATATTTAAATTTGAAAAAAACCCATGAAGGCTTACTTCCTTATCAAAATCAGCCAAAATTGCCCTATATTCAATTTTATTTTTTTCAAAATTATCTTCAATATCAGCTAATCTGCCAAAGCGTGAAATCTCAATACCGCAGTCCAATTTAGAAGCTATTTCACAAGCTTTTTTAAAATCATGGTATGATACAGTAGAGGATATAAATCTTTGTAATTTATTTTTCATCTTAATAAAATTATAATTTAAAAACGTTGAATTTTAAAATGTATATAATTGAATTATTTTTAAAACTAAAAAATGATATAAAAAATAAAAAATATCAAAAAAATGATATTCAAAAAGAAAAAATTGAAAAATGCGATCATCTTTTTGTTCCTATTGATTCAACCGGCAGAATTTTAGCTTGTTCAAAATGCGGAGAAATTTATAAACTTAAAAAAGGAGAAGTAAATCCTTTTGAATAAACTGCCATTATAGCACAAAACCCTTAAAATCTCAACAAAACTCCAAAAAAATTGCAAGACCTTACAAATTTTTACCAAAAAACAAGCTTTTTAAACAAAAATCTGTTATATTACAATATATTTACCCATTATTAAAACAAAGGAGGGATGGTCCAGGCAAAGCAAAGAAAACTAATTAAACAAATCAGGGCGCCTTGTTTTTGTTCTTTTTATACTTTCTTGCTTTCTGAATTCTTCTATTTCTTTATGATTGCCGTTTAACAATACATCAGGAACTCTTAAACCCATATATTCTCTTGGTTTTGTATAGTGAGGATATTCCAATAATCCTTTTAGTCCCTCAGAAAAACTATCATTACACGCAGATTCATCTTTACCAAGATAATCTTTTAAATTTCTTGAAATACTGTCTATCATAACAAGACAAGGTAACTCACCCCCTGTTAAAATATAATCACCTATTGAAAATTCTCTTGGTTTTAAAGCTAATCTTATTCTTTCATCAAAACCCTCATAATGTCCGCAAAGAAAAACTATCTGTTTTTTCATCGATAAATCAACCGCTTTTTTTTGATTAAATTTTTCTCCTTGAGGGGTGAGCATTATAAATTCAAAATCATCCGAATTTTGAATTTTTTCTATACTGTTATAACAATCAAAAATAGGCTGGCACATAAGAACCATTCCTTCACCGCCGCCATAAGGAGTGTCATCTACTTTTTTGCGCTTATCTTTTGAAAAATCCCTCGGATTATGCGTATTAACGGTTATAATACCGTTTTCAATCCCTCTTTTTGTAATAGATTGACTGCAATATGATTGAATAATTTCGGGAAAAAGCGTAATTACATCGTATCTCAACTTAAAAGTCCTTCTATGGGTTTTATTATAATTTTTTTATTTTTTATATCAACCGAAGGAAAAAATTCATTTACAAAAGGAACCTGACTAATTTGACCTATATAATTTTTTATATTTAACAAATCTTGAGACGAATTTGCCGAAATACTCACAACTTCACCTATCTTTTCTTCATCTTCGGTATAAACAGAACATCCGATTAAATCAGAAACCAAGTATTCGTTTTCTTTCAAATTCTTCAATATATCGGATTTAAACACAAAAATTCTCTGACCCTTATATTGAATTAACTCATTGATATCATTTATTTGTAAAAATTTAACTATTGCAAAATTTTTATGAAATCTTACAGATTGAATTTCAAGTTCACGTTTTGAAATATCATCCATAAGAAAAACTCTTTTAGCATTTTTTAAATGGGACTGACTGTCATATCCAATCTTTGCTTCGCCTTTTATTCCAAAAAAATTAATTATTTTTCCAATTGAAATGTAATCTTTATTATTCATAGAAAAATTATATCATAAATTTTTATGCTTATTCTTCTTCTATATCCCAAGGTTCAAGCAAACTTTCATCTATATCATCCAAAAATCTGGAAGGCTTCGAAAGTATCATGCCTGAAGCATAATCATACATATCTATAGGGTAACTTATATACAAATCCGATTTCGCTCTTGTTGTTGCAACATACATTAATCTTAACTCTTCATCCAATTCCTCGGGTGAATTGAAAGAATATGCACTCGGAAAGCGTCCATCCACCGCTCCTATTATAAAAACACTATTCCATTCAAGACCTTTTGCACTATGTATGGTTGAAATTGTTAAACAATCATCTTTAATATTTCTCTTATAAACACCTTCAACACTCGCTTCAGGCGGTTCTAAAGCTAAATCCGATAAAAAAGAATCCAGCTTTTTATATTGTTTTGATAAATATATAAAATGTTCCAAATCTTTTTCGCGCTTTTGCCAATCATCATATTTATCCTTCAAAATCGGTTTATAATAAGAAACAATATTTTCAATTATTTTTTGCAAATCGATTTCTTCTCTTAAATTCGATAAAACATCAAACAACGGCTTCAAGGAATTAGAATATTTCACACCTGTTAATTTATGATTATAAGCACCTTGCTGCATTATAGGAATAATGGAATTAACAGCTTTAGAGCCTATTCCCTTTAAAAGCAGCAAAATTCTATTTAAACTCACCGTATCATCAGGATTTAAAATAACTCTCAAATGAGCAATTATATCCTTAATATGAGCAGAATCCATAAATTTCGGACCGCCAAATTTTTGAAAAGGAATATTTGCCTTTGATAGCTCAATTTCAAGATTATAACTCATTCTGGCATTTCTTATAAGAATGCAAATATCATTTAGGGAAATATCTTCTTCTAAAAGTTCAAGCACCTTTTGACAAACAAACTCAGCTTCAATTTGCGAATTTTTTGCCCTTATCAAAACAGGCATCTTGACATCAACAATCTCGGAAAAAAGTTTTTTAGAATATCCTTCACGAGCTTTCGAAATAATTTTATTTGTTAAATTTAAAATATTTTGACTGGAACGATAATTTTGTTCAAGCTTAATTATTTTCACATTTTCAAAAACATTTGGAAAATCAAGAATATTTTTATAATTTGCACCTCTAAATGCATAAATACTTTGAGAATCATCACCGACAGCCATAACATTATTATGCTCGCTGGCTAAAAGTTTTATTATATCTGCTTGTAAAGTATTAGTATCTTGATATTCATCTATCATTATATATTTATAATTATTTGAAAGCTTTCTTCTTACAGCTTCATTTTCACTCAATAAAAATTTCAAATATAAAAGCAAATCATCATAATCCAATAAAGATTTTTCACGCTTATATTTAACGTATGCTTTTTGAATTTCAATTATTTTATCTTGAACATCAACAAAATTAAAATATTCTTTTTCAATTATTTCTTTAACCGGAATTTCTTTATTTACACTTTTAGAATAAATTTCAAGAATTGTTGATTTTTTTGGAAAACGTTTTTCTTTTTTTGGATATAAAATGCCGCTTAAATGTTGAATAACATCCTGTGCGTCTGATTGATCCATTATGGTAAAATTATTTTTTAAACCCAATAATTTCGAATACTTTCTTAAAATCATATTTGCAAAACTATGAAAAGTTCCGCCGGCAACATCTTCACATCTTTCATCCAGAACGAGAGAAGCTCTGTTTAGCATTTCAGCACTTGCTTTTTTTGTAAATGTCAAAAGTAAAATATTTTGAGGATTAACACCATCTTCAATCAATCTTGCCGTTCTATATGTTAAAGTTTTTGTTTTTCCGCTCCCTGCGCCCGCAATGACAAGATAAGCACCATCCTTCGCCAAAACGGCTTCCATTTGTTTTAAATTTAGCTCGTTTTCATAATCAACCTTGTATTCTTGATTTAAATTTATCCTTTTTTTTAAAACAAACTTTTTTCTTGCTACAGAGGAACTGTTTTTATTAATTATTTCATTTTTTTCTTCTAACTGCATTTTTCTCTAAAATATAAAACTAATTATTTTTTCCAAAAATATTATCAAATTTTATAAAACTTTTTTCATTAGATGATTTTTCTTCTTGTCTGTAACCCAATATTCTTACTAAATCGCTTTTTAATTTTCCCAAATCATCATACTTCTTCAAAATACCGTCAATTGCGACAGAAACATCCCCTGTTTCTTCCGAAACAACTATACACGCGCAATCAGGATATACTTCCGATACACCTATAGCAGCTCTGTGACGGGTTCCATAACGCCAAGAAAGCTTAGGATCTTCCGTCAACGGAAGCAAAACTCCGGCAGAAATTATTTTATCGTCACGAATTACAACCGCACCGTCATGCAACGGAGTTTTAGGAAAAAATATAGTTAATAATAATTCTTGTGATATATCAGCATTCAATTTAACTCCGACATCCGACTGAGCAAGAGAAGTTTTATCTTTTTGAAGAACAATCAAACCGCCTGTTTTAGACTTTGATAAATATTTTATTGTTTCAATTAATTCTTTCGCTACATCAATTTTTTTAGCATTATCAAACTCATCGCTTCCGCTTATAAAAAGTTTTTCAAATAAATTTCCTTGACCTATATAACCCAAAAAACGTCTTAATTCAGGCTGAAAAATAACAATTAAAGCAAAAGCTACAATTGAAACCAAGGTTTTTAAAAAGACACCAAAAATATTAAGATTAATCCTGATTAATAATTCAGATATTCCCCACATTACAACCAAAGTCAAAGAACCTCTCACAAGATTTTCGCTTTGTGTTCCTTTAATAAACCTGCAATAAAGGTAGTATAAAATAAAAGCAAGTACACAAATTTCAAAAATATTAATAATCAGCGCAACTCTATCCATTTCTGCAAAAAAATGTTGTATTTGCGCCATCAACATCATATCAAAATTTGTAAAATTCATTATTTAACCCCTACACAATAACATCATTTTGAATTAATTGTTCTAAAGTTTGTCTTCGTACAATTATATCCGATTTTCCATTATTAATTAATACCATGGCAGGTTTTAATACACCATTATAATTAGAAGACATCGAATAACAATAAGCACCTGTATCATAAATACAAAGAATATCACCTGCTTTTGGAGAATTTAATTCAATATCTTTTATCAAAATATCGCCTGATTCACAAAACTTTCCCGCAACGGTAACTTTCTGCGGTATATATTCAGTTTTTGCATTTACAATTTCTCCGAAATATTCAGCACTATACATTGAAGGTCGAGGATTATCAGCCATACCCCCATCTACCGAAATATATTTTCTTATACCTTCAATATTTTTTGAAGACCCTATCGTATATAAAGTAACTCCCGCAGTAGCAACCAAAGAACGCCCGGGCTCAATATATAAAATCGGTTCTTTTAAATTATATAAATTACAATATTTTTTTATAGCTTTAACCGTTATATCCGCAATTTTATATACATCAGGCGGAGCGTCGGTATCAACATAAGTAACTCCGAGACCGCCTCCAACATTGATTTCATTTAATTCAATATTAAACTTATCTTTAATTCTTTTAATTTCTTCCAAAAGAACTTGTATTTCATCTTCAAAAACTTGAGTTTCAAATATTTGCGAACCAATATGAGCATGGAGTCCTTTTAATTCAATATTTTTATATTTTTCTATAATCAAACTTACCGCTTCATCAACCATATTCAAATCAAATCCGAATTTTGAATCCAATTGACCGGTTTGTATGTATTCATGAGTATGACATTCTATTCCTGGAGTAACCCTTAAAAGAATTTTTTGAATTTTGCCTTTTTCATGAGCAATTTCATTTAATAATTCCAATTCATAAAAATTATCAACGCTAATCCTTGCAATGTCATTTTCAAGAGCATATTCCAGTTCATCTTTTCCCTTATTATTGCCGTTAAATGTTGCATGAGAAAAATCAACTCCCGCATTTTTTAAGATATACATCTCCCCCAGTGAAACAACATCAAAACCAAAACCCAAATTATAAAAAATAGAAGCTATAGCTGTTGTCATAAGGGCCTTTGAAGCATACATCATTCTCATATTTTTATAAATTGAAAATGCCTCTTTATAATCAAGTGCCATTTTTCTTAAAGTCACTTCATCCATAACATATAAAGGAGTAGAATATTTTTTTGCAAGCTCCGATAAATCACATCCGGAAATCTCAAGATTACCCGCTTCGTTTCTTTTAGTATTAAGGGGCTTAACATTTTGATTTACGAAACTCATATTATACAATTTACTCCTTGCTTATTTTCTTAAAGAATTATAACATAAAGATATTAAACCAAAAGGAGTTTTTGATGGAAAACGTAAAAGTATTGAGCTTAAAAAATATAATTGTTTTTTTGATTGTAGCAGGCATTGTAACACTTGCAATTTTTTCACTCGATATTTTAATGATGCTTTTTGCATCTTTTGTTATAACCTGTGCAATTAACCCGATAATCGACAAAATGGAAAAATATATTCCCCGCGTTTGGTCAGTAACCATAGTTCTTCTGGTTATGATTTTAGCTGCCGTATTAATTCTTATACCTCTTATTTCAATAAGCGTAAGAGAAGCAGCAGGTCTTATCGGACAATTTACAAATGCATTTGACAATATTGATAAATTCTTAAATTTTAAAATTTTTGACAGAACAATATCAAGCCTTATAACACTGGATTCGCTAAAAGAACCGTTAGCTCAAGGGGCGCAAAGTTTACTTGAAAATTCCATAACCGCAGGAAAATGGATAGCTAATTTTTTAACAACATTCTTTGCAATTACAATTATGGTATTTTATTTTGCATACGACGAAAAAAGACTAAAAGATAAGTTTATCGAATTTTTTGCACCAAATCAAAAAGAAAAAGCGCTGAATATTTTAAATAACATATCTTCCAAAGTAGGAAACTATGTGCTTGCACAAGGCATTGCAATGATATTTGTAGGCGCTTTAACAACACTTGGACTACTATTAATACATAATAATCACGCATTTCTTCTTGGTTTTATTACTTGTATTTTTGATATTATACCTGTTATCGGACCGGCAATAGCGGTTGGATTAGGTCTTTTAACGAGTTTATCAGGCGGAATATTATATGTACTTTTAACATTCATGATATTTATGGTCGCACAATGGGCACAAAATCAGCTCTTAAGACCAATTGTTTTTGGAAAACTGTTAAATATGCACCCTTTAGTTATTATAGTTGCTCTGTTAGTAAGTGCTAAATTTCTCGGCTTTTGGGGAGTTATACTTTCTCCTGCGATTGCTTCTGTTATATGCGTTTTGGTGGATGAATTATATTTGAATAGGATTAATGAAAAGTAATGGAAAAATTTTTATATAAAAAATGCGAAACCAAAAATCCTAAAATTAATATTTGGTTCGCTTATCCTGCAATTGAAAGTTTTGCAATGTCCTCTTTGGGTTTTCTTACAATTTTTCAAATGTTTGATTGTGATGAAGAAATTTTTGTTGAAAGAATATATTCTGACACAAAAACAACTTTTTTATCAAAAAATACAGTGGATTTTATAGGATTTTCCACAAGCTTTGAAATAGATATTTTAACAATAATAAAAATGCTAAAAAAATATGAAATACCTCTAAAATCAAACCAAAGAAAAGAAAATGACCCTATAATTTTTGCCGGAGGTCCGGTTTTAATGTCTAATCCTCTTCCTTATGAAGAATTTTTTGACTTTATTTCTATAGGCGAAAAAACCGCTCTAAAAAATGCTTTTAAAATTTTAAAAAACAAAAAAAACTGCAAAAGAGATGAACTTTTAAAAGAACTTTCAAAAATTAACGGGATTTATGTACCAAAATATAAAAAAGAAAAAATTGAAATCATAAGAGATGAAATCACAAATGAACCCGTATTTACACCAATATTATCCGACAAAAGTTTTTTCAAAGACACTTTTGTTATTGAGCTTGAACGAGGTTGTCCGAAAATGTGCAATTTTTGCCTTGCAAGTTGGTTAAATATACCGGTAAGATTTGTTGATTACAACAAAATTATAGAAACAATTGATTTTGGTCTTAAATATACAAATAAAATAGCTCTTTTAGGAGCTTATGTGGCAGGGCACCCTAAATTTAAAGAAATATTAAACTATATTGCAAAAAAATTCGAACAACATCCGATAGAACTTTCCATATCTTCCCTTAGAGCAGATTTAACGGATGTTGAATTAGTAAAAACACTTGTAAATTGCGGACAAAGAACGGCAACAATAGCTATTGAAGCCGCAAGCCAAAGATTAAGGGATTTTATAGGCAAAGACTTAAATGAAGAGCAAATCTTAAATACGGTAAAAATATGCAAGGAAGGCGGCCTCAAAGGTATTAAAATATATACAATGATAGGACTTCCTACGGAGACTGAAAAAGATATAGAGGATTTTATAGAACTTGCAAAAAAAATAAAAAACGAAATTAAAAAAACTAAAGGAAATTTTGAAGTTACTTTTTCAACTTCAACTTTCATACCAAAAGCTCATACACCGTTTGAAAGAACGCAAAGGGAAGAAAAAAATATTCTTGAAAAAAGAATAAATTTTCTCAAAAAAAATCTTCATAAACTCGGAATAAATTTCAGAATTCCAAGCATTGAATGGGACACTATACAAAGCATTTTATCAAGATATGACAATAGTCTGGCGGATTTTTTAATAGAAGTGGAAAAAAACGGCGGAAATTTAGGAGCATTCAAAAAAACTTGGAGAGAATATAACAAAAAAGGGATTTTGCCGCCGCTTGATTCAACCGCTAAAACCCCTTTTGATAACACCAAAGCTCCTAAATGGAATTTTATTATAACAGGTGCAAATAAATTTAAAGATAAAGAACGAACCAGACTAGAAAAAGTTAGCTCTGTTTAATACAGACAAATTATTTAACTGACTGGTTAATACACTTGATAAATTAGTGCCTTCGCTGTAATTTTTTGTAAAACTTACGTACAAATCTTCTACGTAACTTTGCAAATCTTCTATCTCCTGTTCTAATTCTTCGTCATTAAGACCTCGAATTAAAATCTGAAGCTCATCTTTTATATCTTGTATATCATCACGAGGATCATCATTAAAAGGCAAATTTAATTGATACATCAAATCTGCCCAAGGACGATCAGAATTCGGAATATCAGCCTCGGAATTACTATTTTGATTTTCTTCTGTTTCTTTTGCTTTTTTTAACATAGCTATATTTAACTGCTCACTGTCCGTAGGTTCTATACCGTATTCACGCAGTTCTTTTGCAATTGGAGATTCTTCTTTTTCTTTTTTGTCTTTATTTATCTGATAATAATACTCATATAATGAAAGACTTGTTATTGCATTAACAGACATAGTTCTCACGCTATCCTTCGTGTGATTACACTTACATGAACTTAGTTCCCTTTTTTCAAAAAAAACTAACAAAATATATTCAATTTTTAATTTTTCGAGTTATAATATTTGATACTCGATAATAAAAATCTTTTAAAAGAGGTTAAAATGAAAGACACGCAAGAAAATTTACTTTCAAAAGCAAAAGAAGTAAGCAAAAACGCATATTCACCATACTCAGATTTTCCTGTCGGTGCTTGTATTTTATATGAAAACGGCAATATATATTCAGGTTGCAACGTAGAAAATGCAAGCTACGGATTATCTATTTGCGCAGAAAGAAATGCAATGTCAAGTGCAATTTCAGCAGGAGAAAAGACAAAAATTACAGCCATAGCAATCTATTCTCCCAAACAAAAAATGTGTCTGCCTTGCGGTGCTTGCAGGCAATGGCTTTGTGAATTTGCTAAAAATGAAAATATTGAAATTATTCTTGAAGATAAAAATGAAAAACCCGCTATTCTAAAATTAAAAGATATATTTCCATACGGGTTTAAATTCGACGAGTAATTATTAATTACTCGTCAGTTAAAATTTGTTTTAATTCTATATCAGGTTTACCCAAAACTCTTACTAATTCTAAAACCGAAGCTTTCATTTGACATTTTTGACTCGAATTATTAAAAAAGTCGGTATAAAAACATCCTTCGCAATTACAACCTCTCTTATAGCATTCAATTGCAGTTTGTGTCCATCTTCTAACTGCGGTTGCTCTGCCAAAATCTCTACTTTTTAACACTTATAAACTCTCCCAATATGTCTAAAATTCCAAAACAAAAGCAGTTATATCTTACTGCCCCTTGGATTTAATATAATTATATCGTTTCAGTTTCAATAATCAAGCAATTTTTCAGGAATTATTACGAGTTTTAACAATCATGATAATGCTTTCAAGGAGCTTGTTTTGCATGTAAGACCTCCTTAAAACCATGATATATCATGGGTTTTAATAAATGACTATGCTCTAAAACCATGCAGTAAGCATGATAGAGCATGTTGTAAAATAAGTTAATGCTGTAAACAAATGTAAAAAATACAATAAAAAGGCATGCCCCAAAATAAAAATTCATGCCTTTTTTATTTTAAAAAATAAAAAAATGGGATGAAAAACATCCCAAACTAAAACACAAAAAAATAATATGAAACTTATTCCATTTCAGTTACGCATCTTACAGAAGAAGCATGAGTTGAAGGGGCATTTGAAAGACTGTAATTCCCTTCTAATAACTGCGCAACATAAGCTCTTGATTCGCCATTATATCCTGATAACCAAATATAATAAGAAACACAAGCATTATTATACGTACCCAAACAATATGAACTGTAATTACATTTTGAAATTAAATTACTGTTTATCGAAATATTGGTGCATAACATTAAACCGTTATTTTTAAGACCTGATGTGTTTATTAGCCAATTTTGAGCTTCATTTAAAGTAGCTAATCTCCAAGTTTTACCCGCATAATTAAATTTAGCGCAGATTTCTTGAGCGGCGGA
>CALVAW010000014.1 GCA_944325655.1 Candidatus Gastranaerophilales bacterium | reverse complement strand
AATTTTGGTTCGCAAATAAGAAGTTATGTTTTTCATCCTTATAAAATGGTTAAAGATCATAGAACGGGCTATGAAACTGCAAATGTAGAAGCTGTTATGAATGGCGAAATTGATGGTTTTATAGAAAGTTATTTGAGAAAAAATTCTATTGATTAAATATTTTTTCAATTCTAAAACTGTACCCTTCGGATTTATTGGATATTATTGTATAAATTGATGAAAATATCATTAAAACCATGGATATTGAAAAACATATTGCAATAATTTTTTCTTTTTTGCTCATATTTATTCACCTTTTTGAATTGATTTTTTAAGCCATTCTTGTGCTCTTGCACCGAGAAATATTTTTCCGTCTGCCCTGATACCGTATCCAAAAGGGTCTTCGCCTTTATTAATTCCGTCTATATCCATGCAGAAGATTTTATAGACTCTGTCATTTCCATATATATCTTTATGATATGGATAATTTGAAGGACCGAATAAACGGGCGTTTAAACAAACTTCATCATTTTCATAGCAAAAAATAGTTGCGCCATACTCATCGTTCATTTTTAGTTCTTCAACCCAATTTATTCCGAAAGTAATTCTTGGAGTGGTTTGATAATAAATAATGTTATCTGATGTTACAATTTCTGCTCCGATGATAGTTCCGGTTTCTTTACATCTATCATCTGTTAATGTTTTTGCTATTTCTACTCTATCATCAGTTTCGCTTGCACTTGTATAACCAATATCAATTCTCGAATATGCTTCAGATGTATTTGTTGAATTTTCCGAACAGTTAACTTCTTTTGTACTTACGATATCCGCAAATGTTTGACAAAAATATTTAATGTCGCCTTCATGGTGTCCATCAATTAATGTTCCGTCTGCTCTTATTCCTAAATCACCATTAGCATAGTATTGATCCGAATTAACAAGTTCTCTTATAACAGTCCCCAATGTATTATTACCTTTTTTAAATTTCATAACATTTTCATCAGGTGCGGAATTAATCGCAATAGGTAGTAGAATTGCAGTCAAAATTCCGATTATAGTTAAAACAATCATAATTTCAGCTAAAGTAAAAGCTAATTTATAGTTTTTTCTTAATGTTTGATATATATTTTCGTTCATTGTACGAATATATATATCACTGTTATATATATTTGTCAATTTAAATTAATTAAAATAAAGTTTTTATATGATAGATATTAAGCAAGAAATTCAGATTTTATTATTAAAAAAATGCTTATCCATGAGAAAAATTTCCTCTATTTTAAGGGAACAAGGGTATAAAATACCAAAAGCAAGCGGTTTATCATACTGTTTTTCTCAAAAAAGAATTTTATTTGAAACGGTACAACAAATTTTGGATTATCTTGGCTACGAAATAAAAATAGTTAAAAAACAAGAAAAGTAATTTTATATTTAGGCATAAAAAAAGGGTTAAACTATGTTTAACCCACTTGTATTGCCATCACCAGTTAGATTCTTGTATACTAAACTAAACTTAAAGCTATCGAAGGTGCTTGGTTTGCTTGTGCCAATAATGATGTTGACACTTGTTGAAGTATGGATTGTTGAGTAAAATCCGATGCTTCTGATGCAATATCGGCATCTGTAATGATTGATTTAGCGCTTGACAAGTTTTCGTATTGTATTGTCAAAGTATCCAGAGCAGATTCTAAACGGTTTTGAGCTGAACCGATTAATGATTTTCTGCTTGTAACGTTGTCAATACCTGTGTCAAGATTTTCAACCGCTGTTTTAAGAGCAGCAGCGCTCATTTTTGTTAAATCAAAGTCTGCAGCGCCTGTTAATTCTTCAAATTTAACACTTTCAAATACAGCGTTTGATACTGAAATTGTATTATCATCAGCAGCATTAGCACCAACTTGGAATGTCATACCATCAGTTTGAAGAGTAGCATCTTCAAATAAACTTAATTGTGAATACTTAGATGATGTTGATACACGATCAATTTCAGCTATACGTTCCGCAACTTCATCTTGCATAGCTTTAATTTCTTCATCGGAATAAGTTCCGTTTTTAGCTTGCAAAGTCAAGTCACGAATTCTTGATAAGTTGTCCTGAATTACATCCAAGTTTCCTTCTGCCGTTGCCAAAAGCGCATTACCGTTTTGAACGTTGTTTTGAGCAACTTTGTTACCGTTTAACTGTACTTCCATACGAGCAGAGATAACTGTACCTGCAGCATCGTCTTTTGCAGAGTTAACCTTTAAACCGGTTGACATTCTTTCCATTGCTTTTGACATTTGGTCAGTAGCAGTTGTAAGACAGTTTTGGATTTTAATAGAATCCACGTTTGTGTTAATAATAACAGCCATTTTAATACTCCTTTATTTCATCTGACTACTAAAAGACAAAACGGGGAATGTTTGTTTGTCATCCTTGCAGTCAATATCCTTATTACTCTGTTAATATATAATTTTTTAAAGAGTATTAAAATTAAAATTAAGTATAGATTTTCTTATACTAAAGTTGTATATTAAAAAACTCCGCCGGAGCGGAGTTTTAATTTATGCTATTTCTTCTCGGTGCTTTGTGGGGAGCTGCACTACTTCTCCTTGAGCACCTTGCTGCTTTTTTTCAACCATTTCTTTCGTTACGGTGAATTCTTTTATATCTTCTTTCGAAGGAACTTCATACATTATATCAAGCATAATTTCTTCCACTATTGAACGTAATGCACGAGCTCCTGTT
The DNA here is from genome assembly GCA_944325655.1 of Candidatus Gastranaerophilales bacterium. Classification (GTDB taxonomy): domain Bacteria; phylum Cyanobacteriota; class Vampirovibrionia; order Gastranaerophilales; family Gastranaerophilaceae; genus RUG14156. The sequence continues at coordinate 41,629 of CALVAW010000014.1, read as the reverse complement.
TTTCTCTTTAGTGCTTCTTTTGCTATTAAATCTATAGCATCGTCTTCAAATTTTAATTCGACTCCATCCATACCCATTAAGCAAGCATATTGCTTAACTATAGCATTTTTGGGTTGAGTTAAAATCATCTTAAGTGTTTTTTCATCCAGCGGGTCTAATACTGTATAAATAGGTATTCTTCCTATGAATTCCGGTATTAAGCCAAATTTTAATAAATCATCGGGCTGTAATTTCTTTAAAATTTTAGCGCTTTCGCGTTCTTTTTCTTCATTTGTCAATGATGCGGAGCCAAATCCAACGCTTGATGTTGTGCCCGCTCTTCTTTCGACAATTTTTTCTAAACCAACAAATGCCCCTCCGACGATGAATAATATATTATTTGTGTTGATTTGAATAAATTCTTGATGAGGATGTTTTCTGCCACCTTGAGGCGGAACGTTTGCAATGGTTCCTTCAATCATTTTTAAAAGAGCTTGTTGAACGCCTTCGCCTGAAACATCTCTTGTTATTGAAGGATTTTCTGATTTTCTTGCAATTTTATCAATCTCATCAATGTATATTATTCCTCGTTCTGCTTTTTTAACGTCGTAATCAGCACTTTGATACAGTCTGAGCAGAATATTTTCCACATCATCTCCCACATATCCGGCTTCGGTCAATGTGGTAGCATCTGCAACTGCGAAAGGCACATTTAACATTTTAGCTAAAGTTTGCGCCAGAAGAGTTTTACCCGAACCGGTAGGTCCGACTAAAAGAATATTACTTTTTTGAATTTCTATATCAGATTCACCTTGCTCCATATTGTGGGCAATTCTTTTGTAGTGATTATACACTGCAACAGATAAAACTTTTTTAGCATCATCTTGCCCTACTATATGTTGATCAAGATATTCTTTGATTTCTTGGGGTTTTGGAATTGATTCTATAGCAACTTCGTCGGCTGCTTCTTTTTCTTCTTGTTTGAAGTTAAATAATTCTTCATCTAATATTTCATTGCACAGTTCAATGCATTCATCACAAATGCACACATCGGGACCTGCAATCAGTTTTTTTACCTGATCTTGGGTTTTGCCGCAAAATGAACATTTTAAATTTGGATCTGTCGGTTTAGCCATTTATGATGTCCTTCTTATTTATTATCTTCCAAGGTTATCACTTTATCTATCATACCGTATTCAACTGCTTCTTGTGCCGTCATAATGTAGTCACGATCGGTATCTTTTTCTATTTTTTTCAGTGGTTGACCGGTGTTTGACGATAGTATTGAATTTAGAGATTTTTTAATTCTTAATATTTCGTTAGCTTGTATTTCAATATCTGTTGCTTGACCTTGCGCTCCGCCTAAAGGTTGGTGTATTAAAACTCTGGAATGAGGTAAAGCAAGACGTTTCCCTTTTGCACCTGATGAAAGCAAAAATGCTCCCATTGAAGCTGCTTGACCTAAGCAAATCGTTGAAACATCTGCTCTTATATGTTGCATCGTGTCATATATTGCAAAACCTGCAGTTACTGAACCTCCGGGAGAATTAATATATAGCATAATGTCTTTTTCCGAATTTTCACTATCCAAAAGCAACATTTGAGCTACTATTAAATTTGCTACCATATCATCTATAGGTGTTCCCAAGAATATAATTCTTTCTCTTAAAAGTCTTGAAAATATATCAAAAGACCTTTCACCTCTGGATGATTGTTCTATAACTACTGGCACGAAACTCATCTAATTTATCCTTTCTCTGAATTATTTTGCTATAAACGTATTATTGTTGAGTAAATATTCGTTAACCTTATTTGCGGTTATTTGTTGAGAAATTGCTGCGAATGCATTGGGATTTTTTCTTAATTCTTCAAATAATTGAACCGGTGCCATGCCATACATTGCTGCCATTTGATTAATATGTTCCATTATATCTTTTTGTTCAATTTTTAAATCAGCTTCTTGAGCAATTTTTTCAACAATTAAAGAATTTTTAATTCTCTTTTCTGCTTCTTCACGAAAACGCTTTTCAACATTTTCTTTACCTTCAGCTTCAACAAGTTTATCAAAGTTTTGTCCTTGTTGAGTTGCTTGATGTTTTGCTTCTTCCATAATTGCTTGATATTCTCTATCCAGCATTGTGTCTTGAATTTTGATTTCAGTGCCGTTTAAAACGCTTTCAAAAATAGCATCAGATTTAATTCTTTCATTTTGATTTTTTGCCATTGTTTCAAGATATTTTTTAATATCTTCTTTAAGGGCATCCAAGCTGTCTTTCCCTGCTTTTTTAGCCAGTTCATCATTTAGCTCGGGCATTATTCTTTCTTTAACTTCGTGGAGTGTTATTTTAAATTGAGCCGGAGCATCTTTTAGTTTTTCTTCATGATAATCTTTCGGGAATTTTACATCTATAACAAATTCTTCTCCTGCTTTATGTCCTATCAGTCCTTCTGCAAAACCGGGGATGAAGTTTGAATTTGATAAATCAAGAGAATAATTTTTAGCATCTCCGTGCTCTATTTTTTCTTCGCCCACTTTTCCGATATATCCTTCAAAATCAAACACTACAGTGTCTTTATCTGTTGATGGTCTATCTACTTTTTCAAGTTTCGAAAATCTTTTTTGGGTCATTTCAAGTTCTTTTTCAAGAGCGTCTTCAGGGTTTTTAAATTCGTCATATTTAATTTCGACGTCTTTATATTTTCCTATTTTAACTTCAGGTTTTAGTTCAACCGCAGCTTTGATTTTTAAATCTGAACCAAGTTCAAATTCAACATTTTCAATTGTCGGACGGAATGCGATATTAAGTTTATTTTCATCAACTGCTTTTTGAAATTCAGTAGGGAACAGTCTGTCTATAACTTCCGCCTTTATTCTTTCCTGACCAATATATTTTTCTACAACGCTATTGGGAGCTTTCCCTTTTCTGAAACCTGCAATGTTAACGTTTGCACCAAATGCTTTCAATGTTCTTTCGTATGCTTCTTTTGCAGCATTTGAATCAATTGTTATATCAATTGTTGCTATATTTTTTTCATCAATTGTAACTGTATTTGTCATGGCACCTCTCAATTATAATATTTTACGTATAATATAGTATAAATCAAAAATAAAAATCATGGTCAATATAGAGTATATTTGTCTTTGTTTTTGTCAAAATATTTATATTTCTTAAACTTCTATTTTTAAAACAAATTTATTTTTTTTATAATTAATATAACCTTCGGATTTTAATTTTGATAATTCAAAAGACATAGCCGACCTGTCAATATTAAGATAGTCCGCTAAGTCTTGTCTGTTAAAGGGGATTTCAAAAATGTTTGATTTATGTTTTTGACTTTCGTTTGAAAGATAGGTTAGAAGCTTGTCTCTTATTGTTTTTTGCGATATATTTTCTATTTTCTCTATCAGTTCAATGTTTTCTTTAGATATAATTTTAAATAAATTGCTAATGAGTACTCCATGGTGCATGCAAGCATTTTGACACATTCTGGAGCATTTTTCATAATTTAAAATTAAGATTAGAGCATGACCTACGCAGACTGCGTTTATATTTGCTTCAATATTTTTGGATGCTACAAGAGCAAGACCTATATTATTGTTAGCATATAGTTTTTGGATTATTATTCTTCTTCCCCAATATGTTTCTTTTTCAACATTTACTTCGCCGTCTAAAATGAGGTATATTTTAGAAATTATTTCACCTTGACGAATTATCATATCTCCATCTTCATATTTTTTTACATATCCGCCGAAACATTTTAACATTTTTTCAAGCTCTGCATCTGTTATTCCGCAAAAAAGCGGCGAATTTTTAATTTTTGAATAATATTTTTCCATAATTTTTCCTTAATGTTGTAATTACAACAGAAATGTTGTTAAAACTAGTGTATACTAAAACTATAAAATTGAAAAGGAGAAAATATGGCAAAATATGTATGCAATATATGCGGCTATGTATATGACGAAGACTTGGGTGATGAAGAAAATAATATAAAAGCAAACACAAAATTTGAGGATTTACCTTCTGATTGGCTTTGTCCTTTGTGTTCAGTCGGTAAAGATGAATTTAGTAAAGAAGAATAAGATAATTGGAGAAAATATTATGACAACTCAACAAGAAGAAAATTTAATTAACCTTTTAGACGGGTATGTTGAAAAAGGCGGACATCATTTGAATGTTAATGTTTTTAATCGTGAAACATTGCTTGATGCTCAAGCACATCCTGAAAAATATCCGCAGCTTACAGTCAGAGTTTCAGGGTATGCGGTTAATTTTATTAAATTAACAAAAGAACAACAAGATGATGTCATTTCAAGAACTTTTCACTCTCAATTGGGTGCTTAAATATATAGTTACTGACTGACATAAATGCGTTTAAATTATAAAGGATAGGCATTTTGCCTATCCTTTAAATATTATTTATTTTTTTAGCTTATACATTAGCTGTTTCTGTTTGTCTTACAACATTTTCAAGAGCTTCAAGTGCATCAGCCGGAAGTTTGTCTAATCCTGCTTTTTCTGTTTCTCTTGATTTAACAAAGTTGATTCTATCTAACATACGAGCTTTGAATTGTTCTGCATATTCTTTGTTGCTAAATGAAGCATCAAATCCTTCGATATCCATAATTTCAATATCAGAGAAGTTTTCCCATTTGTGGAATTTTGCTTCGCCGGAGACAATAGCTTCAATTATGCCAAGAGTGTGGCTTGGTTTAACTTTTGTTCCCATAAATTCACCTGTATTTAAGATATAGCAGTCAACTCCATCTTCGATTAATTGTTTAAATCTTTCGTAATCCATAGCAAGAGGATAAACTCTGAATGGGTTTGCATAAGGTTCAACAACCAGCGCGTTAGGATCAACTCCTTTTGCTAATCTTTCAGCAGATGATCTTTTTGTTGCTAATGTTGCTCCCATAGCGGAACCGAGTGAAGCTCCCGATAATTTTAATACAGGAGGAATTGTAGGATCTTTCATTAACCAGAATATTGCATTTATCGGTTGATCAATTCTATCAACTCTGTTTGGTGACCATAGTTTTGATTTAACTGCACGTCCGTTGCCGTTTCTGATATCTTCAGTAACCGAAACAACTTTACCGTCTGCAAGTTGGATAGCGCCGGCATTTTGTTGAGTTAAGATATATTTATTGTCGTCGCAGCCAATCGGATAATCCGCTGTTTTATCGAAGTAAGCCGGTTCTAAAGCAATTGTATATTTATCATGTACATTAATGATAAATGCATCGTCATGAAGAACCGTAATATCATATTTGCCGCCATGTTTAGCGTGTGTGATTGTTGATTTACCTGAACCTGAAAGACCAAATACTGCTACTTGGAATGATTGATTGTTAGCAAGGTTATAACGTTTCATACCGCCATGGCAAGATGCATAGCCGTTTCTTGCAGCTGCACCCCAAGCAAGAGTAAGAGTTCCTTTTTTGTGTTCACCGAAATATCTCATACCTAAAATTGCAGCACAATTGTGTGCAGGGTCAAAGAATGTTAATCCGTATGGGAAATCAGGATGTGTCCAATCAGGATCAGAGAATACGTAAATATCGCCTTCGTTAATTTGTCTTGAATTATCATACATTTTTGCATATTCTTCATTTATATATTGGAAGTTTAACATCCAAGAATACATGATATTTTCAAAGCCTGCAGGTATCATTAAATGAGCTTTAATCATGAAATCTTCTTCAAGACCGACTACAGCTTCTGTTTTATACATTAATTTGTCACGTGTTCCATAGATTGCTTCACGAATAATAGGCAATAAGTATGCTAAATCGCAGTTTGGTTCCCCTACAATTTTTCTTGCTGCCGCACAACGACCTACAACCGTTCCGTCGTTGAATAATAATTGGTTAGCACCTTTTGGTAAACCTATTTTTTCTGGTTCGTAAACCGGCATTCCAGTTAATTCGATTGTTCCTGATGAATCTTTAGCAAGCTTATATGCTTCCGATACCGATTTTACTTCTTCAACGTTGTTGCCGAAGAAAGGTGCGGTAATGGTTGCACGAGCTGCTGACATCAATTTTTTTAATTCTTCCGAATTAGTAAAATACTCTACTGTTGACATAATTTTACTCCTTTTGTTGTCAAGCTTAATCAAGGTTATTTTATATCAAAAAAAACGCCGTTACAAGTGTTTATAATTTATTTATTTTTTATTTATTTTTTGTGATAGAATTTTTAGTGTTGAAAAGGAGCAAAAAATGCAAACACTGTTGAATTATGAAATTAAGGATATGTTTTTAGCAGAACAAGGCAAAAAAAATATAGAATGGGCACAAAAGGATATGCCCGTTTTAAATTCCATAAAAGAAAGGTTTAAAAAAGAAAAACCGTTTGAAGGATTAAGATTAACGGCATCTGTTCATGTAACAAAAGAAACCGCAGCATTATGTATAGCATTAAAAGAAGGCGGTGCTGATGCTGTTTTAGCTGCTTCCAATCCTTTGTCAACTCAAGATGATGTTGCTGCTGCATTGGTTAAATATTACGGTATTCCGGTATATGCTGTTGCAGGTGAAGATTCTGCAACTTATCATAGACACATTGACTGTGTTTTAAATCACAAACCTAATCTTGTTATTGATGACGGTTGTGATTTGGTTGCTACGATTCACAGTAAAAAAAGAGAATTATTACCTGGCATTATAGGTTCTTGCGAAGAGACTACCACAGGAATAATAAGGCTTAAGGCAATGGAGAAAGAAGGAAAACTTGAATTCCCCGCGCTTGGAGTAAATAATTCTTTAACAAAACACCTTTTTGATAACAGATACGGTACGGGACAAAGTGCGCTGGACGGTATTATAAGAGCAACTAATATACTTCTTGCAGGAAAAACTTTTGTTGTCTGCGGATACGGCTGGTGCTCAAGAGGTGCTGCAGCCAAAGCAAGAGGAATGGGTGCTAATGTTATAGTTACTGAGGTTGATCCTCTTAAGGCGCTTGAAGCGGTAATGGACGGGTTTAGAGTTATGCCGATTGCCGAAGCTGCTTTAATAGGTGATATTTTTCTTTCTATTACAGGAGATATAAACGTTATTTCTACAGAAAATATGCTTAATATGAAATCCGGAGCTTTTGTTGCAAACGCCGGACATTTCGATGTGGAAGTAGATGTAAACGGATTAAAAAAACATACCGTTGAATACAGAAATATAAGACCAAATTTGGATGAGTGGGTTTTAGACAACGGAAAATCAATATATGTTTTAGCACAAGGCAGGCTGGTTAATTTGGTTTGTGCGGAAGGACACCCTGCTTCGGTTATGGATATGAGTTTTGCAAATCAAGCTTTGGGTATGGAATTTATTGTTAAGAATAAAGGAAAATTGGAAAATAAATTATATACTCTGCCTCATAGTGTTGATTTAGAGATTGCAAGCTTAAAATTAAAATCTATGGGTATAAAAATTGATACTTTAACGCCCGAACAGGAAAGATATTTAAATACTTGGTCTGAAGGAACATAGTAATTACAGTTTTTAAATAAAAAGCGGCTATAATTAGCCGCTTTTTTATTATTTTAAAATTAACCCTGATGCGCTTTTAATTCGTTTGTTTGAACTTGATTTTTATATTTTTGCATTTTTTTAATTTCGTATTTTTTCTGAATAGCATCTTTTGCTTTTATTGATAAATATATAGCGACAGCAGTAATAATACCTGAAAGAAGATAAGTTGAGAAACCGGCGATATTAGTTAATTTAATTTTTTTAAATAATTCTTTAGATAATTTTTCGTCTTTAATAAGATTTTTCGCTATCTTTTGACCCCTTAGAGAAGCTATGCCTTCTTCTAAAAACATAGGCAAGAATGATAAGCCGGTTAACACGCTTGCATTTTTCTTAACAAAATCAGCACCTTTTTGGATTTTTGAATCATTTTCTTTTGGTTTATCTGTTGTTTTTCTTTTATTAAATAAAGATATCATTAGAATAACAGAAGGGGCAATCAAGGCTAACGGACGGCATTTTTGGAGATTTTTTAAGATAGATCCGCCGTTATTATTTAGCGCATGACCCATTTCGTGGAATACTGAAGTTTGAAGTGATTTATCCGGTGTTATTATTTTGTTTGTATAGGGAAGATAACAAGCGTTGTTTCCTTCTTTAAAAACCATAGCTTGTAATTTAACTATTAGTTCCGTTAAGCTTTCGCACGATTCTTTTTGTTCAAATTTTGCCATTTCTTTATTTAATCTTAGTTCTTCTGTTAATGCATTTAGCGCTTTTTTATCTCCTTCGCTGAATATTAATGCTTCTTTAAGTATGTCTATAAAGTCTGTTGTGCTACCTGTTTCAGGTTTTCTTTTAAAAAGATTGAATATATAATTTTTGAGACGCTTTGTTAAATCGGATAAAATACTGTTTTCTTTTATTTTATATACTTTGACACCCTTATCAAACAATCCTGTTTGTTTTAATCCTTCTTGAGCTGCATTTGAGAGTTCTATTGAATCTTTTTGGGATATAAGTGAAGATTTCTTCATAAAATTCAGAACTCGTTTATTAATTGCTTTTGCAGGAATACCCACTAATGTCGGAACATATATAGCTCTAATAATTCCTTTATTTCTTGTTTTTGGTTCTTTCGGTTGATTAATGTTTAATTGAACAGACATAATATTTTTCCTTGCAATATTGTAACAGTGCTAAACAATAAAATTTGTTGAAAATAATATAACTTGTTAATTTTTATTAATTTTCTATGATAAAATTAATGTATGGCTAAAGTGAAATCAAAATGGGTTTGTCAAAATTGCGGGTATGAAACTGTTTCATATCTTGGCAGATGTCCCGATTGCGGTCATTTTGGGAGTTTTGTTGAGGAAATTGTTTCTTTTGCGGCGAAAACAGAAGCTCTCAAACCTTCTAATATTATAGATGATAAAAGCATAGTATCATCCATAAAAGAAATAGAACTTGATGAAAAAATAAGATTTAAAAGCGGCATTGATGAACTGGATAGGACAATAGGCGGAGGATTTGTTCAGGGTTCTTTAATTTTGCTAGCGGGTGATCCGGGTATTGGTAAGTCAACTTTGGTTTTACAGACTACAAAAAACATCTGCGAAATTGAATTAGACAATAGAAAATTAAAAGTTTTATATATATGTGCTGAAGAAAGTCCTTTGCAAGTTAAATTGAGAGCGAAAAGATTAGGAGTGGATCCTGAAAATTTATATTTAACCAATCAAACTTGTGTTGATGAAATTATTAATCAAATTGACAGGCTTAAACCTGATTTTTTAATTGTTGACAGTATCCAAAGCGTTTTTTGTGCAGGAATTGCTTCTTCATCCGGAAGCGTTTCACAAATAAGAGAATGCACAAACGTGTTGGCAAGAATTGCAAAACAAAAAAATATAACAACAATTATTATAGGTCATGTGACAAAAGAAGGAAATATTGCAGGACCAAAGGTTTTGGAGCACATGGTTGATTGTGTTATAAATTTTGAGGGTGATAAATATAGACATTATCGAATTCTTCGTTGTATTAAAAATCGTTTTGGAGCAATATCCGAAGTGGGGGTTTTTAAAATGGAAGAAGATGGTTTGACTGAAATTAATTCTCCTTCAAAGATGCTTATTGAGCAAACGGATGGCGCTTGCGGAAGTGCAAAAGTGGCAACATTGGAAGGCAGCAGGGTTTTCTTGCATGAAATACAAGCTCTTGTAGGTTCAACTAATTATGCAAACCCAAGAAGAGTTGCGGTTGGAATAGAATATAACAGGCTTTTGCAAAATATTGCGGTTTTAGAGAAAAAAGTCGGATTGAATTTGTCAAAGCAGGATGTTTATGTTAATGTCGCGGGCGGATTGGATATAATTGAGCCGAGCTATGATTTAGGTTTGTCACTTGCAATTATAAGTTCAATTCGGGATATTCCAATTTCTCCTACAACTCTTATAATAGGCGAAGTAGGGCTTTTGGGAGAAATAAGGTATGTTGATAATATCGAGCGCAGATTGAAGGAAGCAAAAAAATTGGGTTTCAAAAGAGCAATAATTCCCGCTGTTAATGAAAAAGTTTATAAAAATATTGATGATATCGGGCTTGAAGTAAAACAAGTTAAAAAAATAACCGATGCAATAGTAGAAGGGCTAAGACAGGACTGATTTATAATAAAAAACAGTTCTTAAGATAGCCAATTGTTTGAATTTTGTTATCATATAAATATCTTACAAAATTTAAGTATTCGCTTTGTCTTGAAGATAATGTTATGTTTATTTCAAATCCGTCCGAACAAAACGGTTCGTAGTCGTATATTACATAGTTATTATATTTGCTTTTCCATTCTTTTTTTTCAATTTTGCATCTGTATTCCCAAGCTAAATTTTCAAGCCAAGGCAGCAATTCTTTTGAGACGTTTTTAAATTCAATACAGTAGTATTGTTTATCTTGAAATTTTTTATCGGTTAACATGAAAAAGACCCCATTAAATATCTTTTAATACTCTAAAATATTTAACAGGGTTTTTAAATATACAATAGTATTAACAGAGCTTGTCTTTTTAGATATAGTCTATGCCGTTACATTGAATTTATCATCATTTGACTGCACTTGTTGCTGACGAAGTTTGTTATATAAAAGATCTAAGATTACAGTGGGGTTAACTTGTCTTTTAAATAACTTTTGAGCAAAAAGTCTGCAAAGCTCTTCTGCTATTGAAATTCTGCCGTCACAATCCAAATCATATTCTATAGCTTCTTCAAGTTCGATATTTCTTTTGGATGCGTATTCATCCAGCGGTATGCTGTATCGTCCTTCAAATTCTTTTATAATGCCTTTACTTGTTGTATGTATTATTTGTGTTTTTGGATTGATATCATGATTAATAATATTCATAAAAAACCTTTCAATAACATCTTAAATTATTAGATGTTGCTGAATATTTAAAATTGATATTATGTAAATTAATGTTAAATTAAATCTTCTTTTGTTGTTATTTTTTTGTTTTTTGGTGAAGTTTCAAAAATTACGGGTTCAATTCCGTATTTTTCTACCATAGAGCTGTCATCGGTAAAATTTTTGTCGTTTTTATATTTTTCATGCACCAGTTTTATTAATTTATAGTTAAAAGCCTGTGGTGTTTGAGCTTGAAAAATTGTTTTTCTGTCTAATGTTTTTATAATTTTGCCGTTTTTAACCTGTTTTATGGTGTCGATTGCCATTATGCCAGCTATTACTGCTTTTTCCTTTTTTGTTAATTTAATTATTTCTTTGATTGTTTCTTTTTCAATAAAAGGTCTTGCGCCGTCGTGTATTAAGACAATCTCCGGATTGGAGCATGCTAAAATAGCGTTATAAACACTTTCTTGGCGAGTGTCTCCTGCGGGTGCGAATTTTATTTTATTTGAATATATTTTTGAATTTAAAATAATTTCTTTTGTTTCATTCTGTGTAGGAATGACTATTTCATCAACTAAATCAATAAACTTTGAAACAGTTGTTTCAATTACTGTTAAATTTTTCAATTTTTTCGTAAGTTTATTACTTCCAAATCTTGTTGAATTTCCTCCGGCGGTTATTATTGCCGTGGTTTTGATATTTTTATTCAAAGTGCTTAAATCCTTTATATTCTATTTTTTGATTATCAATGAAAACACCTTCTCCAAAAGAACAGGTTCCTATTTTCTTAAGTCCTTTGATTTTTTTAAAGTCGTTTTCATTTAGTGCGGCGACAAGACAGTAGTCTTCTCCGCCATATAAAACAAAATCTTTATTTTTTGTCTTTTTTGGAATTTTATCATATTCTATATTTATTTTAACTTTGCTTTGTTTGGAAATTTGATACAAGCAATCAACTAAACCGTCGGAAGAATCCATCATAGCGTATGGATGGAGTGTTTTTTTTGCTATATTTGTTGATATTTTCGGGTATAATTTTGGCATTTTATGATATTCTGTAAAATAATTATTTCTTATGTTTGCTTTAAGACATTTTAATCCTTCCGCACTTGAACCGAATTCACCGCATACTGCTATTATATATTTTTCTTTTGCATTTTTTCTTGAGGAGATTCTTCTTCCGCAGCTGTCTGCAATTAGGGTGACGGAAATTGAAATTTTTTCGCCTGAGGTTAAATCTCCGCCTATTATTTTAACTTTATATTTGTCGGCAATTTCGTTAATACCTTCGTAAAAATTTGTTATAAAATTTTCATCTAATTTACCGCTTATTGTAACAAGGGCATATTTTGGTTTTGCACCTGAGGCTAATATGTCAGATATATTTACAATAAGAGCTTTTTTTCCTATTTCTTTCGCTGTCATATATTTTTTTGAGAAATGAACATCTTCAATAAGAGCATCTGCCGTAATGGTTAAATTTTCTTTTTTTAAATAAGCACAATCATCTCCGATGTATTCGGAATGAGAGAGCGTGTTATTTATTATTTTTAAAAATTTGAATTCTTTATTCATTATATTTTAAATATTCATATAAACCTAAAAGAGCCAATTTGTAGCTGTTTTTTGAAAAACCTGCAATTTGTGCAATGCAGTTTTTGCTGCAATATGAAATGTTTCTGTAATCTTCTCTTGAATGAATATTGGATAAATGTACTTCTACGGTGGGAATGTTTGCCGCTTTAATTGCATCTGCAATTGCAATGCTGGTGTGCGTATATGCTGCGGGGTTTATAATTATTCCGTCATAATTTTCTTTAGCTTCTTGGATTTTGTCTATAAGTTCACCTTCATGATTTGTTTGAAAAAAATCAAGTTCTGCTTCGAGTTTTTGATGGTTTTTAAATTCGATAAGTTCGGTATTTATTTTATCCAACGTATCTAAACCATATATTTCAGGTTCTCTTGTTCCAAGCATATTAAGATTTGGTCCGTTTAAAATTAAAATTTTCATTTAAACCTCTTTTTCAACAATTGCATTAACTAAAATATCATCTTTAAAATGTCTCACATTAACATCTTTTAGTTTAACACACTCGTCAACATTTTCTATATTAAAATTTTGAATAAAATTTAGACCGCAGCCGAATATTTTTGGTGAAATAAATTGATTAATTTCATCAACTTCACCTGCTTTTATAAGTTCGGAATTAAGACCTGCGCCGGCTTCTATCATTATTGATGTTATTCCTTTTTTATATAATTCAAGAAACAATGAATTAAAATCCTTGAATTTTATTTGTTCAATATGGTTTGGAATCTTTATCTCTTCATTGTTAATTAAAATAATTTTTGCGGAATCATTTTTAAAAACATTTATTTTTTCAGTATCAACAGGTATTTTATTGTTCGGATCAAAAATTATTCTAATCGGATTTTTTTTGTTTTTTATTCTAACGTTTAATTTGGGGTTATCATGTAATATTGTTCCCGAACCTGTCATTATGGCTTGATATTTACTTCTTAATTTTTGTACTTCATTTCTTGACAGTTCATTTGTAATCCATTTGGATTTTAGAGTCGGCGTTGCAATTTTTCCGTCCAGAGTTGTTGCTGTTTTTAGCATTATATATGGTTTATTTTGTGTCACATTTTTTATAAAAACTTTATTTAGTTTTTTGCATTCTTCTTCGCATATTCCGACCAGAACTTCTATTCCTGCTTCTTTTAGTTTTTTTATTCCGTTTTCTTTTACTTTCGGATTTGGATCTATCATTCCTATAACAGCTTTTTTAAATCCTGATTTTATAATTAAATCAGCACAAGGCGGAGTTTTGCCCCAATGTGAACAAGGTTCAAGGTTTACAATGATTGTTTTGTTTTTAGCACTTTCTTTTAAATTTTTTATTGCATTTACTTCAGCGTGTTCAAATCCGTATTTTTGGTGATATCCGACTGATAATATTTCTTTTTTTTCTTCATCATATACAATTGCGCCAACGTATGGATTAGGTTCAACTTTGCCCACACCTTTTTTAGCTAAAGTAATGCATTTTTTCATTAATTTTTTATATGTTTGATTGTTCATTTTCAGTTTGATTTATTTCGATTGGCTGTTCGGTTAAATCCTCTTCAAAAAAAGTTATTTCTTTTGTTTCTTCTGCTTTTGCATTTTTTTTCATTTCTTCAAACTTTTCTTGAACTTTTCTGATAGTTTCTTCTTCGGGGATATTTTTTGTAGGAAGTTCTTTTTTAAATTTTTTTAGTATATCTTGATTGGTGTTTTTTTGGCTAAATTGTTCTATTGTGATATTGTTTTGATTTTTACAATACGTATGTTTGTATGTTTTATCAAAGATGTTAGAGTTTATGGGAAGATTATTAACTTTTGTTGCTTCAAAAAATTCAGGAACAAGTCCAGTGGATTCGTGTTCTTGTAAATGATTTAAGAAGAAAATGTCTTCTATCTTGCAATTTTCGTTTTCATCTAAAGTTATTTGAGAAATTGATGATATTTTTCTTTTTCCGCTTTCTTGTCTGTTGCAAAAAATCATAAGATTAAAAGCTTTGTGTGCAAATTTTTCTGCGGTTTTATAGTCTAAATTAGGATTTTGTTTTAAAATAGCAAGAGCTATTTTATTCATGGCTTCTTTTGGATTTTTTGCACAAATTGTTATTATAACTCCTTCCAATCCTTCCGATATTTTTTCGCATATATCTGCTATTGTTTCTTTATCGGGATCATTTATAAATAGCATATCGCTGTTTGAATTTATAAGTGAGTTTATAATTTTAGTTTTGGTGTTTTGAATTTTTGAAAAATTAAAGTTAGAAAAATTTCTTGAATTAATTTTTAATTCTTCTTGAAAATCAATTAATATACCTTGTGAATTACTGGGAAGTAATTTTGCAAGAGAGCTGAGAGTTGTTGTTTTAAGTGTGTTTCTTTCTCCGGCTATAATAATGTTGTTTTTTATGGTTGCAAGAATTTCCAAAATCAAAGACATTTCTTTTGAAATACATAAATTTTCTGCAAGGGTTTGAATTGTTGCGTGTTTATCTTTATAACATTTTATAAATATATTCGCAGGAGTACTTAATGGCGGCAGAGAAGCTGCGACATTTATTCCTTCTTTATAATTAAAACTTATAAAAGGATTTGTTTCATCGGGCTCTATTCCCACATTTAAAGCATTTTTTCTTATTAAATTTTCAAGTTGTACATTATCGCGAAAAAAAGTATTGCTTTTGATTTTTTTACCGTTTCTTTCGAGGTATATATTTTTTGCTCCGCTTACATGTATTGAATTTAAGTCATCATCAATAAGCAGCGTATCTATAATTCCCAATGTATCTACATTTGCAATTTCACTTGATTCATAGTATTTGGGTGTTTGCTCTTCCTTTTTGTTTTCAGCTTCTTTGGTTATTTTGTTTGATGTATTTAATCTATCTTTTAATGACAACTTTATTCTCCCATTCTTCTAAGCAAATTAAAAACCCCGTGGTTGTATGGTTTTTTTGTTATATTTAAAAAGTCAGTGTTTATAATTTCCTGTGCAATGTTATTGTAAGCTTTTGCAATATTTGATTGCGGATTTACTTCTCCTACTGTTTTACCTATGTTTATTGCATCTATTAAGGTCAGATAATTGTTTGGAATTTTGTAAGAAATTTCTTTGCCTGTTGCTTTTTCAATGTCTTTCGTTGTAATTTCCGAATTTTCAATAAATCTGTTTATTACCAGCTTTATTTTATCATCTTTATAGCCTATATTGTCAAATAATTCATAACATTTTTGTAAATTTCTGATTGATGTTATGTTTAGCATTCCGATTAAAAGTATTAAATCAGAATTGCTAAAAATAGTCAAAGTTGTTTCATTTATGGTGCTTGAGGTGTCAATAATTATATATGAAAAAATATTCTTTAAGGAGTTAATTATTTTTGCAACTGTAGCAGGCGTATATTTTAAACCGAGATTAAAGTCGTCCTGAGGAGATAAAATATATAAATCGGTGTTTTGATATTTGCACAACAACGAAAGCAAAAGTTTTTCATCCGAGGTTTCAATATTATTTAAAATAAAATCTATATTGAATTTTGGTTTAATATTTAAAAATGTGCATACATCTTCACTGTTAAAATTTAAATCCAATAAACAAGTTTTTTCTTGTGTTCTTCTTGCTATTTCATAGGAAATATTAACTGCTGCGGATGTTTTTCCTATGCCGCCTTTGTTTGAGAAAAAACAAACAGTTTTTGAATTGTTGGTTTTGATGTTATTTTTTTCATCCCTTATTTTTTTTATCGTAGCGTCAAATATGTTTGGTATGAGAGGTTTTAGCAGAAATTCTCTCACCCCTGCTTTTAGAGTTTTAGTAACAAGCTCGGAATTTATTTCATAAGATACTGCAAGAAAAGTTAAATTTTCATATTTTTCCTTCAGTTTTTTTACGGTTAAAAGTATTTCTTCGGAATTGTCAGATGAGATATCAAAAATAACTATGTCAATTTTTTTGAGGTTTTCTTTAAGTTCAACAATTGAATTTAGTTCGTCATAGATTTTTAAAATTTTAATGTCTTCTGACTTTTTGAGGTAAGATATTAAAAAATCTTTTGTATTTTGAAATTTATCTGCAATAACTAAATTAATCATAAAAATCCGCCCGCTTTCATTATATTTAATAAGCGAAAATTATATATACTTAATTAAGAGTATTTTTAATAAATGAAAGAAATTCTTCAAGCGCACGTTTTGCAATATCTTTTTTGATTTTATACCTGTCGTTGCTTGATGCTTTTTTAGAAATATATTTTACAACTTTAATTTTATCTTTATAGCCCACCGAGATAAAAACAAGACCTATAGGCTTATCTTTGCTTCCTCCCGTAGGTCCTAATATTCCTGTTGTTGCTACAGAGCAATCGGCATATTTTAAAAGCCCCTCGGACATCTCAAAAGCTGTTTGTTCGCTAACTGCCCCATATTTTTCAAGAGTTTGTTTTTTAACATTCAAAAATTTCATTTTTGCATCATTGGAATAAGTTACAAAATTTTGAAAAATATATTTGCTTGCTCCTGAAATATCGGTAAGATAAGAGCTCACTAAACCTCCCGTGCAGCTTTCTGCTGCGGATAGGGATAAATTGTTTTTTGTTAAAATTTCTTTTATTTCAGTTAAAAGTTTTTCTTTTTTCATTGTTAAGAAGGTATTTCCAATGTTGCAAGAAGAATTATATCGAAATTAGTACCTTTTTTAATTATTATTTCATCCCCGTGTCTGAATAAATTAGCTATTGTGTTATATACACAAGAACAAGTGCATGCTACAACCCCGCCAACCGCCGCAACCGGAACAAAAAGTATTTTAGCACCTTTGAAAAGATCATCTCCTGCGGTTGCTCCCCATTTGATTGTTTTTGGAACTATTTGAGCTGCTTTTTTCGCATCTCTCCCGACTGCTTTAAAATAATTTCCGTCTGTAGTAAGAGCGCCGTCTGGTTTTAAAACGTATTCAAAATGACTTGCTATACCGGAATTTATGGGCAGTTGAGCTCCTGTTTTAGTCACCAAATGATCTAAGTTAAGATATAAAACGGCAGGGCGGGATAGACTTTTTGAGTATTTTATATCTGTTACTCTGCCTCTGAAAATTGTTCTGGAAGGGAGTATTAGTTTATTGTTAACATAAATGTCTTTTGTTAAATATGCTTGAAACATATCTCCCTGTACAATTTCTTTTGTTGTCAGATTTTCTGCCATTGAAAGCTCTAATTTTGTACCATAAGGTATATTGATTCCGTCAATATCAGCATAAAGTTGGTGTGCTGCGTTTGCTTTTAGCGAAAAAAGCAGACATAAGCTTAAAATTAAAATTTGAAATAATTTCATCATTTTTTCTATCCTTATTTTACAAATTTTTTGTGTCGCCGACATTTGTTGCGCCAAATTTAGCGCTCAAATCATCAATATGATGAATTATATAATAAAACGGTTCTAAATCTCTTTCCCCTAAATCAACCATAGCGCCCCATTCTGTTCTTCCATGATGAGCTGCTATCATTTTTGCGATGTTTGGGTATCCGTTTGACATGCAGAGCGTAAAACCGTATTGAGAATGTGAAATCCAATCTTTTCTAAATTGTTCATTATACTCAATAATACCTGATTCAAGATTAATTTCATATTCAAAAATTTTTCCAATATCGTGTAATATACATGCTGCGAGAACTTCATCATGATTGACATATTTTTTTAATTTTGGCAGAATAACATTTGCAAATTCAAGACATTCAAGTGTATGCATTGCAAGCCCGCCGATATAATTATGATGCATTTGTTTTGCTGCGGGCGCAATTATAAATTTTTCTTTGTTTTCATTTAATATTTTTAAGATAAATTCTTTTAAATTTTCTTTTTTAAAAGTGTCTACAATTTCAATAATTTTATTAAAAATTTCTGTGCGTTTTTCTTCATCTATTCCCAAACTTGCAGTTTCAAGAACTTCAAAATTATTTAAAAGGCAGTTATTATATTTTTCATTAAAACTTGCCGTTATTATTTTTATTATATTGCCTGTTCTTGTTGCAATATCGGGAGTTCTGTTTAAGGTTTCTTCCCATAGGACACAATTTAAAATGGAAGAATCGGTCAAATTTTTGATCTGCATTTTTCCCATTTTGGTTCCGGCTTTTGTGTCTCCGACAGAGTATGAAAGTATTTCATATTTAGCATTTTTATCTAACATAAGTTAATTTTACTACAATTGAGAAAATAGTGCCAATATTTTTATTTTAAATTTCTTTTTAATTCCATAACTTTTTCGTATGAATAATTTAAGTTTTCTTCTTTTATGGTTCCTTTTTTTATTCCTTTTTTTATTATTTCATGAATTTTTGAAACCAATTTCGGGTCGTCTGTTGTTATATTGTTTGAAAATAAAAGAATATTAATACCTGAATTAATTGATTGTGTAATAATTTGCTCTAATGTATAGTTTTTTCTGATTGCTCCCATATCATAATCATCAGAAATTATTACACCTTTATATCCTATTTCGTTTTTTAAAATATTGATTGTTTTTTCAGATAAACTTGCAGGGTAGTTTTCATCAAAATTAGAATTAAAAACATGTGAAACCATTACCATATTTAATTTATCGCAGTTTTTTAATATTTTATATGGTTCAAGTTCTTTTGCATTGTATGTTATAGTGTTATCAACAAGGCCTTTATGCGTGTCTCCTTTTGCGCACCCATGGCCGGGAAAATGTTTAATAGATGTTATTATTTTTTGTTTATTGTGTTCTTTTATCATAATTGAAGCATATTTTGATACTTTTTCAGGGTTTTGTCCGTAACTTCTTTTCTTTTTTTCGATTATAGATTCAGGATTTAATGATAAATCGACGCAGGGAGCAAAATTAACGTTTATTCCTGTTTCTGCTAAAGTTTTTGCCATTGCGGAATATTCTTCTTTCGCTTTTTCGTATGACATATTTGAAATTTCTTTTGCGGATTTGAAATCAGCAAAATTTAATCTTTGAACGCTGCCTCCTTCGTTATCTATTGCAATAAATACCGGAATATTGCTTGAGGATTTAATTTTCTGCGTCATTAAAATTAAATTTTGTTTATTTTTTATATTTTTTGAAAAAAGAATAACGCCTGAAATTTCTTTATTTTTTATTTGTTTCAGGACTTTTTTGAAACCTGAAGAATTAACGTTGTCTCCTTCAAAACCTATAATTATAAGCTGTCCTATTTTGTCATTTGCGTTTTTTGCAAAAATTATGTTTGTAAAAAACAGTTGTATCATTATAATCAGTAATAATTTAGCTATAAGTTTTTTCATTTTTATGTTTTTTCTTGTCTAAAATAATCAGTTTTCTTAATGTCTGGTTGTTAACTTGCCCTCCTATCAGAAGAATTATTGAAGAGTAATACAACCAAACCATTAGAATGGCAAAAGTACCTATTGTTCCATATACTTTATTGTATGTACCTAAAGCGTTGACATATAGGGAAAATGCCCAAGAGCCCAATAACCAAAATACGCAAAAGAAAAGCGAACCCGGTATTACACTTTTTCTTTTGACGCTAAAATCTCTTGCCGGAAGAACATAGTAATTGATTGATGATAGTAAAAACAGCATTAAAAAAGCAACGGGCCAACGTGTAATAAGTATGGTATCAATAATATGCTGCGGAATTGAAAAATACATTCCTATGAAATTTAAAATAACTTTGCCCAAAACGATTAAGTTTATACTGATAAAAAGAAAAAATGTATTCACAAATACCATTAAAATTGCAAGAGCTCTTACTTTTAAAAAACTCCTGTTTTCAGTTACGGTATTTGCCCTGTTAAGACCTTTAATTATTACTGCAATAGCATTTGAAGTTAAAAATAGTGTCATAAAAAAGCCTACTATTGCCATAATTTCACCGCTTTGGAACAAAACGACTTCAGCTAATACATTGTTTATAAGGTCAATAACTCCTTGCGGTGCAATAGTGGAAAGTCCGAATATTATTTTGTTTACAAAAATTTTTTTGCCGAGCCATCCAAAAACTGCCATAGTAAAAAGCATAAACGGAAATATGCCAAGAGCGGTCATATATGCCATTTCGCCCGCTGCGTTTGCATAATCGTCCCTTATTATGCATTTTATAAGATTTTGTACATATTCTTTTAAAATTTCATATATTTTCTTAATCATAACAGTGTTTCTGCTTGTTCTATGAGTTTTTTTAAAGCTTCATTTATTTCAAGTTTAATTGTGCAACCGGCTGCACGTCTATGTCCGCCGCCTCTAAATTTATCGGTAATTTTTGTAGCATCGAGTTGTTGAGTTCTAATTGAAACTTTTGTGCCGGTGTCTGTTTCTTTTAAAACAAAGGCTATTTCAACTCCTTCAATTGAGCGGAGTGTTTCGCAAATTCCTTCCGTATATTCGTCTTTTGCATTGAATTTTTCTATTATTTCTTTTGTGATTAGAGTATATACAATTTTATCATTGGAGCAAAATTTTGCGCTAGAAACAAGGTAATTTTGAAAAAGAATTAAATTTTTTGGTTTGTTTGAGTAGCAAAAATCTGCAATTTCAGATGTGTTGATACCGGTTTTAGCTAATTGAGAAGCTATTTCAAGAGTTTTAGCGGATGTATTTTCGTATTTGAAACAGCCTGTGTCCGTTAAAATACCGCAATAAAGTCCTGTTGCAATTTCTTTTGTGATATTAATATCGGCTTCTTTAAATAATCCCCATAGAACTTCCGAGGCTGATGAAAGCCCGCCTTTTATGTAGTTGATTTTTGCATAGCCTTTGTTTGTTTTATGGTGGTCTATTGCTATTGTGTTTGATGATGCGTCGAATATTTTTCTTGCGTTTTCAACAATCCTGTCTATTGAGGCAACATCTACCGCTATAATAAGGTCATAAATATTTTTTACATTGGTCAGATTAAGTGCAGAGTTAATATGCGGCAGAAATTCATACATTTTCGGATATTGAGATTTATCTTTAACTTGAATTAGAATATCAGCTTTGTCTTTTGCAAAAGACTTTAGAGCACTTGCTGTTCCCAAAGTATCGCCATCAGGATTAACATGTGTTATTATTAATGTTCGTGAAGATTTTTTTATAAGATTGATAATTTCTTTTTCCATTTGAAAATAGGATATCATAAAAACAGGGGAAAAATAAATGTTTTTTTTAATACATGGAGCTTTGGTTTTTATTTATATTTTTGCCATAATTTACGCTTGTAAATTTTTTACAAATGCAATTGAACATCTAGGCGTAAGATTGAAATTGGATAACAGTGCGACAGGTTCTATCTTGGCGGTTATAGGCACGTCTTTGCCTGAAACGGTTGTTCCGTTGGTTGCTATATTTGGTGCCTTTTTGTGCGGAACCGATATTAATATTGGAGAAAATGTCGCAATGGGTGCAATAATAGGTTCGCCTTTTATGTTAAATACTTTTGCTTTATTTGTTTTGGGATGTACGATTTTATTTTTGTACATTTTTAAAAAAAGAAAAAACAAATATTTGAATTTGAATCATGAAATTGTTCTCAGAGATTGTAAATATTTTGTATTTGCATATATACCCGCAATTTTATCCGCTTTTTTATTTGATTATAAACTTAAATTGTTTGTTGTTTTGTATCTTTTTTGTTTATATTGTGTTTTTGTGTTTCGAACAATTATAAAATCAAAAGAGAATTTTTCTGAGCAGAAGCTTGAAAGCTTATTTATTTTGAAGTTATTTTTAAATTTTAAAAATCCTAATTTGTTTTTGATAATATTGCAAATTATTTTGTCGCTTATTGGTTTGATAATATTTTCTCATTTTTTTGTTATTGAAATTGAGACATTTTCCGCATTTTTAAATGTGAGTCCTTTAATTTTAAGTTTGATAATAACTCCGTTTGCAACGGAATTGCCTGAATGTGTGAACAGTATAATATGGGCAAAAAAAGAAAAGGATGACCTTGCTGTTTCAAATATACTCGGCGGAACAATTTTTCAGGCAACAATTACAATGTCGGTCGGTATTTTGCTCACAAATTGGAAATTTAATTTTGAAATATTTTTGAACACATTTTTGGTTTGTTTATGTTTGCTGTTATTTATGATGAATGTTTATTTGAAGAAAAAAATTACAATTTTTTCACTTTTATTGTGCGGATTGTTTTATTTTTCTTTTTTAATTTATGTATTATAAAAAAAGCCCTTTTAAAGGGCTTTTTTTATTCAACGTCTTCTTTTTCTTTGACTGAAAGCGTTATCATCGCAGAAATAATAAGCATTATCGCACCAAACATAAATGCATAATCCCAGTGGTTGTTTTCATAGCCGCAAGCATTTTTATATGTCGATATATTTATAAACCAAGCTAAAACAGTACACACAAGCACTTGGGGGGCTGAAATAAATATATTAAATATACCCATAGCAGAGCCTTCCGTACCTTCTTTAATGTGTTTTGAAAGCATTGCAAAAGGAAGAGATAATGTTGAAGCCCAGCCTATACCTGCTAAACCCATTGCGGCGAATATTGTTACCTTATTTGGCATAAAAGACATTAAAACGTATGCTAACGCCATTAAAAATAATGAACCCGCATGTACTCTTTTGTTGCCTCTTATTTCAGCCATTTTTGCAATTGGAATAGCTATTATAAAACATATTAAGTTGAAAAATGCAAAACATACCGAGGCAAAATTTTGAGCTTCAGTTTGTTTTGTTGCAAAAGAATCGACTATATTATCGGTTAATTCGGTAGTATTTGGAATTCCATAGAGTATATGTACAACATATTGAGTGAAAAATATCATAAGACTCATAATTCCAATCCAAGCAAAAAATTGGACCATGCAAATTTTGCCTACTTCGGGAGAAGAGGATAAAAATTCTTTTACATTTTCAACAAAAGGTTTTGAAACGGTTTTTTTAGCTTCAAGCTTTTTTTCAACCAGACATTTTTTGCTTACTTTGTTTTCTTTAAATGTTAAACAAGTCCAAAGCATGCCCAGTATAAATGCAAGTCCTGCCATTGTGAATTGTGCCGCTACAGACATTTGATAGTTAAATGCCCATTTTAAAAACGGTGCGGTTCCTGCTGCAATTACTGAACCTAATCCTATTGCAAAGCTTAAGTATGAGTTTGCAATAGCGTGTTGATTTTTTTGTATATTGTCCGGTATTAACGCTCTATAAGGACCTTGAGCAGCATTTATGCAAGCATCAATTATCCATATAAAAATTGCCGCAATAAAAAGTGCTAAAAATTCGGGATGATTTTGTCCGAAAAGATTGCTTAAACATTCACTTTTCGGTAATAAAATCAGACCTATTGCTCCAAATAACGCGCCGAAAAATAAATATGGAAGTCTTCTTCCGAAGCGTGTAAATGTATTATCAGATAAAGCACCTATTATAGGTTGAACAACTATTCCTGTTACGGGCCCTGCAAGCCATATTAAGCCATATAACAACGGACTTGCACCCAAAGATTCCGTAAGGGGTCCTGATAATATTATTCTCATTTGCCAAGCAAATTGTAAACCAAAAAAACCTATACAAAAATTCAAAAGTTGAATCGGGCTGAATTTTCTAAGATTATCATCACAAGCCATCTTGTTTCTCCTCAAAGACATAAACACAATTATTTTACATTAATAATTTTTAATTGTAAAATCATTTGTATGAGAATTAAGTTTTTATTTTTATTGATTTTAAGTCTTTTTATAGTTAATCCGGTTTTTTGTTCACCGGAGAAAACGGTTGTGAGAGTTGCAATTTCTTCAAATAATAGTTTTGAATATACGAATGTAAAAATTTCATCCAAAAGTCCTATTTCCATAATTGATATGTCATCCGGCGGGGCAAATTCTCAAATTGCTGTAATTGAGCCGGAGAAGATAATTGAAATTAAAATGAAAGATTCATTTTATGATGTATATACTGATGGTGAATTAAAGTATCAAAAGCTTTCAGGACCTTTACTGTTTAATTCGAATTCTGAAATCGAAGTTATGGACTTAAATAAAAAGGGTACTCCGGCAAAATATAAAGGAATGTTGGAACTTAAAAATACTAAAAATAATGCTTCTTTTAATGTTGTTAATGTGGTTGATATGCAGAACTATCTAAGAGGTGTTGTCCCAAATGAAATGCCTGTTTCATTCGGGTTTGAAGCTCTAAAAGCTCAAGCTGTTGCGGCAAGAAACTATGCAACTAATGCTAATATGAGCTCAAACTATGATTTGGTTGATTCAACCGCTGCACAGGTCTATTACGGGGCTAATTCTTATCGTGAAATTTCAGATAAAGCAGTAGAAGAAACAAAGGGAATATACGCTCTTTATCAGGAACATCCAATAATGGCTCAATATTTTTCCACATCAGGCGGAATTACGGATGATTGGGATGATGTTTTTGGAGATGGGTCTCCTTCCAATAAATATCCTTATTTGAAAGCTCGTTATGATAAAGAGGGTCAAAAACCTTTAAAAACAGAAGAAGACGTAAAAAGATTTTATTCTTCAACAGACGGCGGGATAGATATTAATTCTCCTAAATACAGATGGAGCTATGAATTTACCAGAGCGGAACTTGAAAATGTATTGCATAATACTTTGCAACAACAGTCAAAAGCGGGACTTGTGAACCCTTCTTATGACGGAGATATAAAAATAGAGGGCTTGAAAGAAATAAGACCGCTTAAAAGAACACAATCAGGTAAGATTACAGAGCTTGAAATTGTTTCGAAAACCGGAAATTACAAGGTTAAAAAAGAACTGGGTATAAGACGTGTTTTGAAAAAAAATAATGCAATGCTTCCGAGTGCAAATTTCTTTGTTGAAACAATCGGAGAAGAAAAACAGGCAGCTTTGGGAACTGAAGAAGAAACAGGTTTATTAAAACTTTTTAGTTCTTTTGATGATGAGAAATATCCAAAGACTTTTAAAATTACCGGAGGCGGTTTTGGTCATGGTGTCGGAATGAGTCAATTCGGGGCATATAATCTTGCAAAAGCCGGTAAAAAATATCCCGAGATTTTAAATCATTACTATACTGATATAAATATTTCAACATATCCTAAAACAGTTTTATTTAATGAATATAATGTATGGTATAAAACCGAGTTTTATTTTGATAAAAACACCTATAAAAGTGCATATTTATATATAAATAATTATAAGGGCGCAAGCGAATTTCCTTTTAAAATAAATGATTTGGATTTTAATTCCACACGTGAAATTTCGAATAATAAGGTGTTAAAAATTAATATTACACAATATTTAAAAAATGGTTTAAATATTATCAGCTTTGCACCTTTGACACGTGAAAACAAGGGTAAGTATATTATATACAGAGTGGAATTTAATTAATGCAGGATGAACATTTTATAACACATGATTCAACAAATTCTAAAGGACTGTTAAAGAGCGCAGGATTAATAGTTGTTGTAATTTTATTATCAAAAATTGCGGGATTTTTAAGAGATGTCATTGTAGCTAATTATTACGGGGCAAGCATAGTTTCAGATGCATATTTTTATGCTTATCAAATTCCCGCTCTTGCAATAGTTATTCTTGGCGGAATGGGCGGACCTTTTCATAGCGCAACGGTGAGTGTTTTTTCAAAATTAATAAAGAATTTTGACGCCAAGCCTGATTACCTGACAAAAAGACTTTTTAATACGTTTGAAACTTTTTCAATGTTGATTTTCGGTGCAATTGCCGCAATTTGTTTTTTCTTTCCCAAACAGGTAATGAACATAATTATTTCGCAAGCGACGCCTGAACTATCTAATTTAGCGGCCTATCATCTTAAAATTATGTCTCCTGTTATTGTTGTAGGTGCGCTTTTGGGTCTTTATTACGGTATTTTGGTTACTTATAATAAGTTTTTACTTCCAAATATTGCCCCTTCAATGCTTTCTTTTGGTATAATTTTGACTTTAATTTTTTCAAAAGGAGATAACACAGGTTTTTATCTGGCATTAGGTACGACAATAGGGGCTCTTTTGCAGTTGTTTGTTCAATCTCCGGTTATTGTAAAACTTGGATATACTTTTAAACCTGCTTTTGACTTTTTTCATAACAAAAATTTTAATGATATTTTAGAGCTGCTAATGCCTGCTTTTTTGTCTTCTACTATAGGGCAGATAGGAATATATGTTGATATATTCTTTGCTTCGGGATTGCAGGCGGGGCAGTGGACGGCGTATGGTTATGCAAATCGTATTTTTCAGTTTCCTGTGGGTTTAATGCTTTCTGCACTTTTAGTGCCTTTATTTCCTCTTTTTTCAAGGCTTGTAGCTCAGAAAAAGTTTGATGAAGTAAGATATTATTTTAATAAAGGTGTTGGTTCTTTAATTCTTGCCGGCACTTTTATGATGATATTTATTTTTATTTCTCGCGAAGATTTGATATCAATAGCTCTGGAAAGAGGTGCGTTTTCACACGAAGCAACTTTGATGGTTTCTGAAGTATTGTTTTTTATATCTCTTTCCATTATTCCTTATATGTTTAGAGATTCAATTACACGACTTTATTATTCTTTCAATGATTCAAGAACACCGTTTTTTATTGCTATCGGTTCAATAGCTTTAAAATTAATTTTTAATTCCATTTTGGTTAAGTCTATGGGAATTAACGGAATTGCGCTTTCTACCGCTATAATTACTTTAATTAACGGTACAATTTTAGCTTTTTTAATCAGAAAGAAGATTTCAATCGGATATCGTGCGTTTTCAAAACAGATTATAAAAATATTGATTTGTGCAATCATAGCTTTCTGTTTTGGTTTTGCGCTCAGTTTCTTGTTTGGAAAAATTATACCGTTAAATTTTGTCACAAAAATAATAAGAGTAGTATTGGTATTTTTTGTAACAGCAGGTATATACGCATTATTTGCACATATATTTAGAGTTGAATATCTTGAAGATTTGAAAGAGAAATTAAAGGCAAAATTTTTGAAAGGCAAAAAATGTTAAATGTTAAAAAAGGAGAAGTTCTTGCTTTTAAAACAGATACTGTTTGGGGTTTTGGAGCGCTGCCAAGCGATGAAGTTGCAATTCAAAAAATTTACGATATAAAAAAAAGAGATTTAAAAAAACCGTTAATTTTAATGAGCTATAGTTTTGAACCCTTGAAAAAATATGTGAAAGACATTCCAAATTATGCTTTCGGTTTAATTGAAAAATATTTGCCCGGAGGATTAACTTTAATTTTAAAAAAAACTGATTTGTGTTCGAATCATATAACTTCTTTTGATACCGTTGGAATAAGAATTCCGGACAGTTTGGATTTTATTGAATTGGCAAAAGGAATTGAAGGCGGTGTTTTAGCTACAACTTCTTGTAACATTTCTTCCGAACCTCCGGTTAAGAATTATTTTGAGGCGGTTAAAAAATTTTCTTCGGTTGCTACAATAATTGAACCTTTTGAGGATGTTGATTGTAAAAATGCACCATCTACCGTTGTTTTATGTGAAAAAGAAAAGTATAAAATTTTGCGTCAAGGAGCGATTAAACTTGACTAATAAAGACTTGCTAAAATTGCAATATATGAGAAAATAAAAGTAGTAATTTTATATAGAGATTGGTTGTAAGATGAAAAAAGTTTTATTTGTTTTGTTTTTGTTTTTTATCATGCAAAATGTCCATGCAAGAGAAGAAACTCCTCTGCTTTTGGATACACCTATTACAACAATAGATTATGTTGAAGAAGATTTGAATTTAATTAATACAACAAATATGAAAAAAACAGATAATATTGAAAAGGCCCGCAGAGAAGCAAATAAAAATCAAGCACCTAAAATTAAGCTGGATACAAGAGAAATTAATCATCAACGTGCGCTTGATTATGTTACAAGACCGAATAATGCTATGATGCTGCCCATATTTTAGGTCTATTGTTAAATTTTTATATTGTCATAATTTATAAATTTATTTATTCTTGTTTTAGATTCTTGTTGAGTTAGAATAAGAATATGGTAGAAGTAAGTGAAAATTTTTTATATTTTTTGGATAATAAGCCATATTTAAATATGACAAACGCATGCACTAATGCATGTGTTTTTTGCGTTAGAGATCAAAAAGAAGACGTACAAGGTACGAAATTGTGGCTTGATAAAGATGATATAAATTCGAGTGAAGCTATAAAACAAATAGATTTAAATAAAGATAAAATTAAAAATAGCGGCGAGATTGTTTTTTGCGGATATGGAGAGCCGCTGATACGCATAGATGAAGTTGTTGAAATTTCAAAATATATTAAGGAAAATTTTAAAAATATCAAAATAAGAATAAATACAAACGGGCATGCCAATGCTATACATAAAAGAAATGTTGCAGCAGAACTTGCTCCTTATGTTGATGTTATTTCAATAAGTTTAAATGCGGAAAATGAAGAAATTTATAATAAAATTTCACATCCGAAAATAGAAAATGCTTATGAAGAAGTTAAACGATTCATCAGAGCATGCGTTGAGGAGAAGATTTTTACAATAGCCTCGGTTGTTGCAAACGTACCGAATTATCCGGTAGATATTGAAAGATGTGAAGTTATAGCGAAATCTCTTGGTGCAAAGTTTAGAGCAAGAGATTTTATTCCGAATGGATATTAAAAAATGATGAAAGGATAAAAAATGTTAAACAAAATTATGAAACCGAAATCAATTGCGGTTATCGGAGCTTCTACAAAGGAACATACAATTGGTTCCGATATTATGAAAAGACTTCAAGAATATAAATTCAACGGAAAAATATATCCGGTAAATCCTAAAGGGGGAATAATTGAAGGTTTGCAGGCTTATACAAATGTTGTAGAAATTCCTGATGAGATTGATTTAGCAATTATAGTAGTAAATGCTAAATTTGTACTGTCAACTGTTGATCAATGTCATCAAAAAGGCATTAAAGGCTTGTGTATAATTACCGCAGGATTTAAGGAAACAGGTGCGGAAGGCGCTAAACTTGAAAGTGAATTACTTTCAAAGATAAGAGAATATGGTATGAGATGCGTGGGACCAAATTGCTTGGGTGTTGTAAACACTCATCCTGACATTAGAATGGACGGATGTTTTGCTGAATCATTGCCGGAGAGAGGAAATATAGGTTTTGTATCTCAATCCGGAGCTCTTGGCGGCGGCATACTGAATATTTTAAAAGATTTAAACTTGGGTTTTGCTCAATTTATTTCAATCGGCAATCAGGCAGATGTAAATGCTGAAACTGCTCTTGAATATTGGGAAAATGAAGATGATGTTGAGCAGATTTTATTATATATGGAATCAATTCAAAATCCGGCTAATTTTAGAAAATTAGCTTCCAGAATATCCAAGAAAAAACCTATTTTAGCTTTAAAAGCAGGACGTTCCGCAGCAGGAGCTTCTGCAGCCTCTTCTCATACAGGTTCTCTTGCCGGAGCAGATAAAGCTGCTAATGCGTTGTTAAATCAATCGGGAGTTATAAGAGAATATTCTTTAAAGAATTTGTTTTCAACAGCTAAAGTTTTTGCAACAAGTCCTATTCCAAAAGGCGATAGAGTTGCAATAATTACAAATTCCGGCGGTCCCGGAATTATGGCAACGGATGCTATTTGTGAATATGGTTTGCAAATGGCAAAAATTTCAGATGAAACTAAAGAAAAATTAAGAAGTTTTCTTCCTTCCGCAGCTTCCGTAAAAAATCCTATAGATATGATTGCGTCTGCTCCTATAGAGCACTATAAGCAAACATTGGAAACGGTTTTAGCTGATGAAAATGTTGATATGGTTATTACTATTTATCTTCCGTTCTTAGGATTGAAAGATATTGATGTTGCTGAAGCTTTGATGGAAATTAAAGCAAAAAATCCGACTAAACCTATAATTGGTGTATTTATGACAAAATCCGAATTTTTCTCTAAATTATCGGAAATGAAAGTTAATATGCCTTTCTTTATGTATGCGGAAGAAGCAGCTGAAGGACTTCACAGATTAAATCAACAAAGATTATGGCAAAATCGTCCTGAAGGAAAAATTCCTGCTTATAACGTTGACAGGACTCGTGCTGAAGAAATAATAAAACAATCTATATCTGAAGGAAGGGCTCAACTTACTACACGTGAATCAATTGATGTATTGGATGCATACGGAATAAGGGTTTGTAAATCCGGTTTTGCAACAAATATAGATGAAGTTGTAGAAGTAGGGAATAAAATCGGATATCCGGTTGTTATGAAAATGACTTCAAAAACAACTTCTCATAAAACTGATGTAGGAGGCGTTAGAGTCAACATTCAATCAGAAGAACAGCTTAGAGACGAATATAACGATTTAATTGCGAAATTAACTGAAAAAGGCTTAATTGATGGTCTTGAAGGCGTTATAATTCAAGAAATGGTTAAAGGTAATCGTGAAATGGTTGCAGGTATTGCAACAGATCCTCAATACGGACCTATGATGATGTTCGGTCTTGGCGGTGTCTTTATTGAGGTTATGAAGGATGTAACGTTTAGAATTGCTCCTCTAACTGATATTGATGCGGATGAAATGATAAAATCAGTTAAAGCATATAAGCTTTTAGAAGGCGCAAGAGGTACTACTCCCGCACAAATGGAACAAATTAAGGAAACGTTGTTAAGGTTATCTCAATTAGTTTCAGATTATCCGTTTATAGATGAATTGGATATTAATCCTTTATTAATTTCGGAAAAAACAGGTGAAGGTATAGCGGTTGACGGACGTATAAAAGTTCGTTTGGAAGAAGCCTTGGATAAATTGGGCGGATGTGTTTGCTCCGGTTGTTCAGAATGTTGCAAATAACAGAGATATTTTTTATAAAATAAAGCGTCGGTAATCCGACGCTTTTTAATTGGATTTTAAAATTATAAAATTTAGATAACCAGCAAAAATAATCCAAATTATAATTAAATGCACGAATGTATTTTAAAATTTTAATCGTTTAACAAATTTTAGTTGATTATAAGTTTTAATTTATAATTTATTTTAAGATTTATAATAATTATTTTGTGTTGTAAATTATATAAATCAGTTGCTTATCTTAAATCTGTTAAGATATTTTTGTACATTTTTTAAATAATTTAAAATTAAATATTATTTTTTATAATTGTTACCATTCCCATTCCGGCCATATCCATTTTTATATTTTTAGGAAGCGTGGGAAGCATGATGTCCGGTGATAAAACTTTCCATTCACCTAGTATATGTCCAAGTCCCATTGTTCGAAGTGCAACTTCTTGATCACCTAATAAACCGCCAAGTTCAATATATGATAATTCTCTATTGGTTGTATTTAATATATTTTTTATTGGTGCAATTAATCTTTTAAATTCCTCAATGGGTGTTCCATCTACCTTTCTAATACCAAAAAATGTTAAATTGACATCATTTTCGGTGGTTTTGTCAGGATGAATCATACGAGAATATTTGTAAACAAAATCAGTTAATTCATCTGTATTGTTACCTTTGAATGAAATACTGTCGGTATTTTTTGGTTGGCTTTTAATTTTGTTTGGGGTTTTAAAATTTGGTTTAAATGACATGTTTGGTCTTAAGCAATAATTTCTAATTAACATTTTTTTGTTCTCCTTTTGTTTGTTTAAAACAGTTAAAAAAAATTTTTTGCTATTTAAAGTTATCATTTTATTATTGCATTTTTGCTTTGTAATATTAATCGAAGTTATTGGATATTAATCCTTTATTAATTTCGGAAAAAACAGGTGAAGGTATAGCGGTTGACGGACGTATAAAAGTTCGTTTGGAAGAAGCCTTGGATAAATTGGGCGGATGTGTTTGCTCAAGTTGCCCCGGTTGCTGCCATTAATTTTTAATCAAAATAAATGCCGGATATATCCGGCATTTATTTTAAAACATATTTAATCTGATTAATTCAAAATTCAGATAATTTGCAAAAATTATCCATAAAAAATACGGAATTAAAAAACAAGCGGCTATTTTTGAATAATAAAAACTAAAAAAGAAGCAATTATGGTAATGTAGATTATACCCCACGCAATAGGAAAAAATGTTACAGAGGGAGTGAGAGACGATTTTATAAGATGGTTGTACCATATATGGTTAATTTTATACATAATTATTTATTAACTTAAAAAATTTGATTTTTAAATTAAACAAAAGACTTATCGTTATTGTAAAAAAATATAAATATTTGTATAATTATTCTATATTCCCGAATCGTCTAGCGGCAGGACAGAAGATTCTGGCTCTTCTAACGGTGGTTCGAATCCATCTTCGGGAGTTTTATTGTTTTTAGGGTTAAAAGTATTGGCAGATTTCTTTTTATTTATATTAGATTTTTAATATATTAATTAATTATGTTTTGCTATTAAAAAGAACCAACTAAAATGAATTTTGATTGGTTCTTTTTAAAATGTAATTTATATAAAATTTATAAATTATATTTATACTTTATTTGTATTTATAATGTATTAAAACGTCGGGTTGATTTTTGTTACTGTTGTTACGCCATCAATTGTTTTAATGCCTTTTAACATTTGTGTGGCATTTTTTGCATTTTTATATTCGTATACCGCATCTTCTGAAGCAAGTAATGTTTTTCCGTCATATATTTTTGCGGCAGAATTTCGAATTTGCATTTGCAGATCTTTGGGTAAACAAGATAAAAAATGACCTTTTTGATATTCAGCAAGTGTCCTGTATAGCGCTTGAGGCTCTCCTGCATCTTCCCAAGTTTCAACCACCCTTACGCAACATCTGTCTTTTCCGTATTTTTCTTGAACTCTTTCGCATGCTGCCGAAAAATCGTAAGGCTCTTTTTCGCTTCTTGCGATAAAACCTTTTGAAGGATCAGCTATTGTTTCGGGCTTATTTTCTTGAGCTATAATTCTGTCTAAAAGCCATTCCATGGCTTCTTTTTTAATTACGAACATTCCTGTGTTTGCAATACATTTTCCGTTTTCGGTTGCAAATTCAAGCGCAGTATCGACAGTTTTTGGTTTTTCGACAAAACCATCCAATTTCATTATATTATCTGCATCTGTTTTTTCGACTTTTAGTACTCCAAACCTTTTTACAACATCTTCGGGTTCTCTTTCCACGCCAATTAATCCTAAAACTTGTTTAGGGTTATTGATTACATTTTTGCAGAATGTTAATAGTTCAAAAGGATCATCTTTTTTGGTATCAAATAAATTATCACCGCACATAACTATAACATTTTTTTGCGGCAAACCTTGTTCTCTAAGCTTTTTTGCTTCGTCAATAACTTCAGCAAAAGAGCCTCTTGCAACTTCTGCATTTTTTCTGATTAATCCTTTTTCGTCAATCAAGGGTGAAGCCATTGCCATGGGCAAATCAAGCATGTGCAATCTTTTGCCTGTGGGCAATCCTTTTTCATCCAGCAAAACCATACCATAACTTATTTTGTTTACTTGTTCA
Organism: Candidatus Gastranaerophilales bacterium; assembly: GCA_944325655.1. Lineage (GTDB taxonomy): Bacteria > Cyanobacteriota > Vampirovibrionia > Gastranaerophilales > Gastranaerophilaceae > RUG14156. The sequence continues at coordinate 7,817 of CALVAW010000014.1, read as the reverse complement.
CCTTGAGTTTGCGCGAGCTCTCTGAATCTTGAACCTGAGCCGGCTGCAAGAACAAATGTATTTGTGTTATCAATTAAACTTTTAAAATTCTTGGAAGCTTCCGAGCCTGAAATTTCTTTAGAAATAGCTCTAAATGGTTGTATTACTTCTTTTTCAACAAAGTCACCGTTATTTTTTGATGAAGTAGTTACAAACACTGATGAAAATGCCGGTGATTGAGCATAGAATTTTACTGGATTTACTTTCATATATAACCTCTCTTGTCTAACAACACAAAAATATTAAATCATTAAATATTTTATTTTACTATTGTTTTTTACTTAGTTTTACAAAAATTAAGATAACAATAATTTCTTTTAACGTATCGGTTATACTTTTTATATGTCATAATATTTGTAATAAATTGTTTGAGTATAAGGTAGGTTATGAATAATATATCAGATGAAAAAAACAGAATATTTTTTTCAAAGTCATTCAAAAGAAAGGCTCTTCTTGAATTTGCAAGAGGAATCAAGGCGAGTGATATATTGAATAAGAAAAGTAAAGATAAAAAATATGCTTCAAAATTAATACATAAATGGCGCAAAGAATTATATTTGAACCCTAATATTTTAGCTTTAATATATGAAAATGTAGACTTTTCTTATGCTAAGCAAGAAATTGATTTGATAGGTGATGATAACGAAGAGGATGATTTTGTTGAAATTTTATAATAAATTCATAATAATCGTAGAAAATACACCCGATATTAATTTTTTTTAAGTAAATTAAATAAATGAATTTGACAAACAATTTTTTTTTTGGTTATATATACTTACGTGAACAGTGTCGTTCCGGACAGATTTTAGAAGGAGTTGCTAAATGCAGGAAAGAGAATTACCAAAAAATATGGGTAAAAAAATAGTGGATGCACTTAAGCAACAAGACTTTGAAAATTCAACAGATATGGCTTCCGAAAATGTCATGGACAGCTTTAATGAAAGCGATGATATTTCTCTTGAAGGTTTGGATGATACTGTGGCTGAAAGTTCGTTTGATTTTGGCGGAAGTGCAAAGGATTATCAACCTGTATTTTCGGTTAATGAAGAACAAGTTGCTGCAAATCCGGATTTAAAATTGTCCATTGAAAATGAAGAAGATGTTGAAGAGTTTGAAATGCCAAACAACATCAATGTCTTAAAAAGATTAATATCTCAATTGCCTACAGGTGTTCCAAGACAAACTGGCGCACAGATTATTCGTCAGACAATTGAAGCTTTGGGTATTCCGATGAAAACTGTTTTACAGGATGCTCAGAGAGTTCGTGATTGTTTAAACAGTTCAATTAAAGATTGCAATTATACAATCCAAGAATACAAAAGCAATATTCGCACATTGGAAAAACAAGCTGCAAGCTATCAAAAACAATTAAATAAATTAAATGATATTATCGGTTTGTTTGTATATGGCGAAAAGAAATAATTGTTTTATGCCCCCATCGTCTAGAGGCCTAGGACAACACCCTTTCACGGTGTAGACAGCGATTCGAATTCGCTTGGGGGTACCATTTGATTATAAGACACCTTTAAGGTGTCTTTTTTAATGAATAGGCTTGAGATTTCAGCGGTTCGAAAATCATCTGAAAAATACATCAAACCTTTAGGGAAAATTAATCTCTGCAATCTTTGTTTCAAGTCTAAATCACCATTTTCCCATAATGTATCAATATTGCTAATTGCTCTACAGGCATATTTAAGACACTTTGATAAATCTTCGTCATGCACTTCAAATTCACGTAAGCGGAACTCCTGCTCTTGTATTTCCTCTGCTAATTGCTCTGTTTTGAACTTATAATCTTCTTCGCTTATTGTTCCATCTATTCTAAAATCAATTAACTTACTCTTTTTATTTTTAAGTTCAATTAGTTTGTCTTGCACTCGTTTTTGACTGTTTAATCTTACTGATAATTTTTCGTTATAAATATCTTTTACGGTAGCCTCAAATAAATTAAGTAAATTCTGTTCAGGTTTAATGTAATTCAAATACTCAACAAACATCTCTTCTAATCTTTCTTTTCTTATCCTAAAATGGATAGAACAATCTTTATTATGACAATGATAATATGGATATTTTTCTTTTCTACCTTTAGATTTACTACCTGTTAATGGTTGGTTGCAATGAGGACAGGTAATGAATTGACGTAGTGGAAACTCGGGATTATTCCGCTTATATGCAGTAATAAGCGGTCTTCTGCCCATCAATATATCTTGAACTTTTTTAAATTCGTCTTCTGATATAAGTGGTTCGAAAATTCCTCTAATGGGTTCCTCAGACCATTCCTTTTTGTACATATAACCGTTATAAAGCGGATTTTTCAGCATACGACATAGCATATTAGTATTAATCTTTAATCCATCATCAGCCATTATTTTAATTATTTGCACCTGCTGATACAATCCAGTTGCAAAAAGTTTAAAAATCTTTTTGATATGATGTGCAGTTTTGGGGTCTGGTTCAATGTTACCATTTTTCATAATGTACCCGATAGGTGCTTTCCACATCCAATGACCTTGTAAAAAAGCGGTTTTCATGCCGTTGGTTACTCTTTCTGATTTTTGGTCATTTTCGTATTGAGCTAAAACTCCCATCAAATTTCGGGTTAATTTATCAGTTGCTGAATCCCCATTATTCTCTCTTGCAAATAATACTTTAATATTCAACTTTGCAAAAAATTCCTGTAGTTTGTAAAAATCCTTGATATCTCTGGTTAATCTATCAATTTTCCAAATTATAATTGCATCAATATTCTTTTTGTTTGCGATACAAAATTTCATAAGATTTTGCAATTCGGTTCTATCCTGTGTTTTAGCACTTTCACCTTTTTCCACAAACACTTTTGACACCTTATATCCATTTACTTCCGCAAAAACTTTACAGTCTTTTTCCTGACCAGCTAAACTGTAACCTTCTTCTGCCTGATTTTTCGTTGAAACTCTTGTATAAATAATTGCATTACTCATAAATTTCTCCTTTCATTAGGAGGCGGAATTACTCCGCCTTACCCGCTTTTCTTAATTTTGCTTCTCTAATTCCTGCTTTTATGCGTTCACTTCTCATTCTCCATTCGTACCTTTTAAAAGCCTCCTGTAAACTATTTTGAAGTTCTCCTATGGGAGAGTTTTTAAACTCAGGGTCTTGTAATAACTTCATAAAATCATCGTTTTTCATTTTTGTTCCTTTCTGCCGTAATCGGCACAACTTTAGAGCATTTATTCAGGTAATCTTCTACCACTACAAATGCTAATTGGTACATTAAATCCCTGATAGCCTCAACTTCGCTATCATCCAAATTTTTGGCATACTTTCCAAGACTACGTCTACACGCCTTAATACTAAGCATGGTTATCCATCCTTTTGCCTTTGTATTAAGGTTCAACGTCTCTTGTTGCCGCCTTAAAATATTTTGTTATACTAATAATCCAGCTCTATTTTTTAGCCACTGAAATTATTTAATTTTATCAGTTACCTCTGTTGTAATAGACATTAGTCCATTTTCATCAACGAAAGGTATTGTTTTTGTATAAGGTCTACCTTTAACCCTATCCATCAACTCTTTGGGTGATAAATCTAAATTTACCTCCGTTGATGTTGTTTTCATTATTAAATACTCTTTCCCTCTATTATTTTTTCTTTCTATGTTAATACTTTTATTTCTATCATCAATTAATTTATCAGCCACAGCATCAATTCTTACACTATCTTGCTCGTTTACAACCTCAGAGGTAGTTACAGTCATTTTATAACCGTTATGTGGCATAAATGGCATACAGTAGTCGTAAAATGGCAGAATTAAAACAGGTTTACAACAGTTTTTATCCATTTTCAAATTAACGTAAGCAGAGTCCTCAAGATACAAAGATGCACTCCCATCAAATTCCACAATAATAACGACTTTTCTTGCTGTCGCACATATACTTAAAAATGTTTCAAATAAATACTGTCGTTTCGTGTCGTTTAATTCAAAAATACCAGTCAGTGCTTTTTGTATTTGAATATTAGACATTCCATAAGTTTTTAAATCCTGAATAATCCGTAACCGAACGACATCAGCAAGTGAAAACAACCGCCAGCCGTTGTTACTCTCTCGATGTTTAACCAGTAATCCCTTAGCATCCCAATCGTTTAATTTTCGTGATGTTATTTCGGGTATTAATTTAATAATTTGTTGAGGATAGTAACGAGGTTTATTAACATTTTCAACTTCGGATAAGACTTTTTCATAATCTATAGTTCCAACTATGTTATCAAATTCCAAAAGGGAATTAATTTGTAAAAATGTTTTTTGACTTATGGAACTTAGCTTTTTAGAACTTGTCATATTAATAACCTCTTTGAAAATTATACACCAATGTATAGTTTTATATTGACATAGTTAAATCATACATGCAAGTATAATTCTTTAGAGATTTAATAAAATTTTACAAACTCCACCGTAAGCCACCGTTAAATTAATCAACAAGAGCTTTAACAATTCTATAAGCATCCTTTACTCGTTCAGGATTATCCTTTAAGATTGTTGTAATTTCTTGGATTAAATCCTCAGCGGGTGCATATTGTGCAAATTGAAACACATCAAAATATCCAACTCCTAATACCCGCATTATATTTTCTAATGTAATAAATGATGGGAAATTTCTGCCATTTTCAATATTACTGAGTGATGTTGGCTCAATACCTGCTTTTTCTGCAAGAACTTCCTGACTTAGCGAAGCCCTTTTGCGTAATTCTTTTATTCTCAGACCTAAAAGTTTTCTGTTATCCACTATTAATACCTCAATTTAAGCATTACTATAATGGTATTAAATTAAAACGCTAATTTACATAAATTCAAAATGTAGTTTTAAGTTGATTAAATTGTTTCACTTGAGATATAATCATTTTAAATTATAGTTTTTGCTTGACTATACAGTTTGACTTTGTAATATGACGATATAATAAGAGGGTATAAACATGAAAAAAGTCTTTTTAATAATTCTGTCGTTACTGCTTTTTCAAATAACAGCTGAAGCAAAGAGCTTTGGTATTGGAATTGAAGCTATTAGAAAGGGTAGTTTTGAAGATTTTTTTGTATCAAAACCTTTGCAAATAAGGAGTATTCAAACAGGTTCGCCTGCGGCTAAAGCTGGTATTCTTGAAAATTGGTATATTATAAGTATTAATGGTAAAAACACAAGTGATTTAACAGAAAAGCAGTGTTTATCATTATTAAATAATAGTGATAGAATTACTCTCAAAATATCTCCGCAAGAAATAAGCACCGCATTAAATGAAACATCTGTAAATCTTAGTAATATAGAAGGTTTTACAAATATAGTCAAATATGTCCCAAAGAGAAAAGGAATAGGAATAAGCATTTATAAATATCCCTTAAATTTATCTATGCCAATACTAATAACTAATATAGAGCATGGTTCCCCCGCTGAACTTTTCGAAATACATAAAAATTCTATCATTCAAAAAATAAATGGTATTTCAACTATAGAATTATCAGAAAAAGAATGTTTAAAAATAATTAATAATAGTAAAAGTTTAACCCTAGAAATTACAGATTTGGAAGGTAATAATAGCAAAATATATACACTGCAAGGAAAAGATTATTTTCAAAGTGATATTAAAAGAGTTGAAAAGGACGGCATATTAAGCAAAGCAATTCTTGGTTTTACAAAGTATAATTCTATAGAAAATCTGTTGTTTGAGTATTTTCAAACTTTAAGTCCAAATTACGTGAGAACAAGTAAGAAAACCAACAAAGAAATTAGTGAAGAAGACATCAAAAAAATAGAAGAACCTTATTTACAATATAAATCAAATCCGAATGATATAGCTTTCAACAAAAATTTATATGATGGTTTAAATACCTTCATCAAACAATATAAAGAATTAAAATGGTGGCACATAGAAACTGTAAAAAATATACTTGTTTACTATGGGAAAGTAAATAGTACAGCATCCGAACAAGAAGTTTTAAATTATATTAAAAATTCTGAAATAGACAATAAAGATTACTACCTCGATAAAATTTCTTTTTATGAGAGTTGTATTTCAATTTGGGACAAACATGCAAAAGAAATTTATAACTACAGCATAGCCTATGAAAAAAAGCAAAAATTAACAACAGTAAAATCAAGCACACCATACTTTGTTGATAGAATTGATTTCAGAGACATTTTATGGGGAGTTCAGAAACCTAAAGTAAATGGAATGTATTCTATCCCTGAAGGAGTAAGAGTTATTCAATCTGTTAAAGGCGGTGTACTAGCAAACTATTATAGCGATACTTTTGGTACTAATATGACAATCTATATAGGTACAAATAAGGAATTTGCGGACGGCTCTTCTATTCAATCGGCAATGGCAGTTGTGTTTGAAGGTTATTATACTTATACCAATACCTTAGGTGCCAGTCGTAAGATATACAAATTTAAAGAAGTCCCAATATCAGAATACAAAAGCAAAGTGATTTCGCAGAAATATTATTTTATAAATTGAATAAATTTCTTGTAGTTTTATGTTATCATCCTAGAGTGTTGTAACTTAAAATCTATATAATCATTTTCTACGGATGCTGATAGTTTATCCCAAAGCATTTCCTAACCCCTTTGGATTTTGATATTTTAAGTCTTCTAATTTCGCAAGTTCATGCATAAGTTCCATTAAAGTAAATTCTTTCTTATTTTTCCAATCACATATATAACCTTGTGGAATTACAAAAGAATCATCAAACTTTTTACACATACCAAACATTTTTCGCCAATGGTTGTATAAGCAAACATCAGCAATTAGGTATTCTCCATTATCAACAAACACGCAATAATGAGCCTGTGCAGGTACTATTTTTGTACTGGTTAAAATTTCTTTGCCCATTTGACAATGATACCATCCACAGTTCCCATTCATTATCCAATATCTAAACTTATCAAATTCAGGTCTTAAAACATAATCCTTACCTTTTAATTTCGCTAATGTATTAAATGCAATTTTACCAAAAGTCCTTGAATCAATCTCTCTGTTAAATAAATATTTAGGCAATGTTCTGTTTTTATGGTTTTCTTTGCTAGGTTTTTTATTATAACCATTAACAATACGACCGATTACAATTTCAGAAGTACGAAGAGTTTTTACTTCAAGATTATTTGCAAAAAATTCATTTGCTTGGTCGGATACAACACCTGTATCAAGCCTTTCTGTTCCTCCTATAGCTTTGGGGAAGATATGTTCTCGTTTGTTAAATGTCAAACCAACTTTGTCTTTATAATAGATACATTGCACCATATCAATTCCTCTTAAATAAATTATACAATAAGTATAGAAACAAAATTTTGTACAATCTTATTTCAAATTGAATACTCTTGTAAAAAATCTAGTATAATATATTGAAAGGAGATAAAAAATGATAAAAATTCAAACTGAAGACGCAAAAAGATTACAAAAAGAATGGGGAGACAAACCTTGCAATCATCCATCATTGGGCAAAGAATGTTATCTCGCAACCACCACGGGAGATTATGTCTGTTTACAGTGCGGATTAACTGCTAGTCCTGACTATTGTAAAACCTTACGCAATATTCCTTAACTCATAAAACTTGCGGATGTCGGAGACTATTCGGTTCCAATTATTTTCTATTTGGGGTACCATTTTAAAAACTGCTTTTAAGCAGTTTTTTTATTGTTAAATCATATATAATCTATTGTTTTTATCTATAGTAAAGAATTTATACAGTTTAATTAAAAATTTCAACTTGAATATATTTCAATAATTTGTTAAGTGTTGAAAAAGA
>CALVAW010000013.1 GCA_944325655.1 Candidatus Gastranaerophilales bacterium | reverse complement strand
AGAGAAGGCGTTTAATTTTTTCTTAGTGTTTATCATAAGTTAAATTTCTTATTTATATAAAAATACCAAATTTAACTTACATTTTACTTGTTTAATTATACATTGTCAAATAATTTAGTATGTTTGACTAGGTTACATAATTAAAAAGTTAAAAATATAATAATCCAAGAGGTTTTATGAATAACTTAAAATTATTCGGTAAGAGAATAAAAGAACTTAGAAAACAAAAAAAATTAACACAAGAGCAACTTGGAGAGCTTGTAGGAATTAACTATAAGCAAATAGGTAACATTGAAACAGGAACATATTTCACCACAATGCAAACCTTGGAAAAAATTGCAAAGGCTCTTGATGTAGAAATAAATGAACTTTTTATCTTTAATCACGATAAAAATAAAGAACAACTACTAAAAGAGATTTTCTCTTTATTAAATAACGCTGAAGAAGAAAAAATAAAATTTATTTATAAAATGATTAAAATTTACATGACGACTTAGAAGCTATACTGTATAAAGATATCAAAACTCCACCAGGATTAGCGGCATTACAATATCCTGTACCGAATATATTAGCTGCGTATGTTGTATTAGCTCCGCTTCCATTTCCGCCTCTTCCTGAATTATTTGAACATGCCCAAGTATCCCAGTGAAAATAGCCGCCATGAGCTTCGCATCTGCTTTCTGACTGACAAGATACTCCGGCACCACCAGTACAATATCCACCATAACCTGAACAATAGGGATTAGTGCTAAGATGGCTACCGCTTTGAGTACCACCTGCCCCTGGAGTGCAACTGCTACCTGCTACATTACCACCGGTAGAGCCTCTAGAGCCACAAGAGCCGCTGCCACCGCCGCCACATGCAGCAGTATTATATATAAATTCATTTATATAAGAAGCACCGCCGCCGCCTGTAGAATTAACTCCTGCAGCACCTACAACAATTGTCAATTGATTTTGGGTTACGACAATAGGAGAAGCATATTTAAAACCACCCATACCGCCGCCACCGCCTTGACCTGAGTTAGCGCCGCCGCCACCGCAAGAATATATATAAATAGTTCTGTTTTTAGCATAACTAGGAACTGTCCAAACCGAATTAGAATGAAATTCCCAACAACTTGTTTCTTCTATACAACTTCCACCGCTCAAAACATATCCGCTTTTACAAGTTGCGCATCCATTTATACTGCACGTTGAACATCTTGACCAAGTACTGGAACAAGCTTTACAAGAAGATGCACCTGCTGCACTGTAATAACCTGAAGCACAAGCAGTACAAGAAGTGCTTCCAGCAGGAGCATAATAACCTGCAGCACATTGAGTTCTTACGTTATTAACACATTTATATCCTGCGGTACAAAGAGCACAAGAAGAAGAACTTAAATAATACTTATTAGCACAATACGTACAAGTACCGGTTGAAACATTACAATTAGTACAATTTGCTGTTTTAGAAGAACACGTCTTACAGCTTGTTTGACCGGCTAAATTTTGATAATATCCGGCAGAACAAGTAGTACAACTTGAAGCACCCGCTAACGAAAACGTTCCCGCAGAGCAAATGGTTTTAGTTGCCGAACCATCGCACTTATAACCTTGCGGACAAGTATAACAAGCACCTGCACTTAAATAATATCCAGCCTTACATTTAGTACATTGAGATAAATTTGAACATTCACTACAATTCGAAATCTTGGTTGAGCAAACCGTACAAGCTGCTGCCGCACCATCAGAACCTTGATTTGCAGGACAATTTATACAAGAACTCTTACCGGTTTGGTTTTGATACTTATCGACAGGACAAGGCTTACAATCAAATGTACCATCAGAATAATAGCCCTTTTGACATAGCCGACATTTGCCGTCAGAAGTAAGTCCGTAACCGGATGCACACCTTGTACAAACTTTAGCGTCGCATCTTATACAGCCGACACTTCTATCTGTACAATTTTCACAAGCACATGTGCCTACATTTTTATATTGATTATCATTGCATAATCTATCGCAAACTATACATTTACTTGCATAACAAAGAGAACATTCATCAGAAAATTTATCACACCTTGTAACAACTTCGGATAATGCCACAGAAACATTTGAATTTTTAAGCTTTTTAGTCACTACAGGAGCAAATGCTGCAGCTATACAACTAATGACAACTAAACTTATCGTCAACTCCACTAAACTAAATGCATAACTTTTAAGATCAAATCTTTTCATAAGCAAACTAAGTTTAATACAATAATACATTAATTCTACTATTCACCAAAAACAATGTCAATTAACATAAATACTCCAAATAAACTAAAACAAGAGCTGTACAATTTTGTACAGCTCTTTAATTTTATTATTTCAAAGAACTTATTTTTTGTTAACCAATTCTTTGAATTTTTTACCGGCAGAAAATGCAGGAACTGTTTTTGCAGCAATTTTAATTTCTTTACCTGTTTGAGGATTTCTGCCTGTTCTAGCTGCTCTTTTTCTAGCTTCAAAAGTACCGAAACCAACTAAAGTAACTTTTTCACCTTTAGAAACAGTTTTTTGAATAGTTTCAACTAAGTTTCCCAAAACTTCAGCTGCTTCTTTTTGAGTAACTTTAGCTTTTTTTGAAATTTCTTGTACTAATTCTTCTTTGTTCATTTACGAACCCCTTTCTATATCTCTTTTTGGATTATATTAAAGTTTTTTCCTTTTAGCAAGTCTTTTTTTAAAAAATTTCAAAAAAAAATATTTTTGTTATAATCTCAATATGAAAAAATACATACAGAGATGGTATGAAAAAAATGAATACCTGAAAGCTTTTATGAATCTTTTAAGAGATTTATCAATCGAGGAACAATGCGAAATAGCAATCGATATGATAATTGAATCCTCTGAAATGATAGATCGTGATTATACAAAAATAATACAAGAAGTGGCATCTTTTAATCCGAAAGATTATAAAAGGTGGTACGATAAAAATCCAAATGTTCACCTTGCTATAGAATCTCTTAGGGATTTAAACGAAGAAGAAAGAGATTTAATAGTTCAAAAATTTACCGACAAAATTTTAAGTTCTTACCATATTAAAATTGAAGGATTGGATTAATGGCAAATATTTTGATTACCGGCTCCAGTTCGGGAATTGGTCTTGAAATAGCCAATACTTTATCAAAAGAAGAAAATGATATCTTTTTAAGCGGCAGAAGAAAAATAGAAAAAGTAAACTACTATTCTTGTGATCTTATTGATATATTTTCAATAGAAGCTCTTTACCAAAAAGCAAAAGAATACTTTAACTCGGATATTAATGTTCTTATAAATTGTGCAGGGCAATATATTTATAAACCGATTGAAAAAATGGAATTTGATGAAATCTCTTATCTTACAGACTTAAATTTTAAATCTGCCTATGTTTTATCAGCCCTTGTAATTCCAGAAATGAAAAAAAACAAATGGGGAAGAATAATAAACATTGGTTCAATATCAGGTATGGTAGGAGAAGCAAATGCAACTCTCTATTCAGCGACTAAAGCTGCTCTTTCTGGTTTAACCAAGGCTCTTGCACTTGAAGTAGCACCATATAATATAACAGTAAACCAAATAAATCCGGGATGGGTTGAAACGCCTCTTACAGAAAAGTCTTTAACAAACGAAGACAAACAGGAAGTGCTTGATGTAACACCTCAAAAAAGATTTATACAACCAATAGAAGTCGCAAAACTTTGCGAATACCTGATTTCAGAAGATGCTAAAGGTATAACCGGACAAAACATAAATCTCTGCGCCGGTCTTTCAATAGGATGTTAAGTAAATAAAACATTTTTTTCAGCCTGTCCTAAAATTTTTCTTGATGTACTTGAAGTAGAATCAGCAACTATAGTTTGAGCAGTCGATCTGGTTACTTTTTCACCGACATTTCCGGCTACATTAGCCATACCATACATTCCGCCTCCTACTACAGCACCTACAGAACCTGATACAAAAGCAGAAGTTGCGGTATTAAGAAGAAATTCACCGGTATCAAATTCTTTATCATCAAATGCAACATCGGTCATATAAGTTCCGGCACCCGAAGCTGCACCGCATATAACACCGCATTTTGCACCATTAAAAAGGGAAGAAGACAATTTTCCAGCTTCAATGCCTTTACCGACACCAGAAGAAACTGCACTTGTAGCTCCTGTTAAAGCACCTGAAATAGCATCTTTTGCTATATCTTTAAGATTAAATTCGTCACCTTCAATATCATTTGTTGCTCTATCCAAAAGATTTATTGATGCCTTCAAAGCAGCCCCTATGGGAGCTCCGCATGATATAGCGGTTTTCCATAAAATAGTTCCGGTTCCGGATGTTAAAACGGTTGTTGCTATAGCACCGACACCGGTTAAAATATTGGACAACAAATTAGACATGTTTTCCTGTTTATTTTCAAAACTATCAATATAATTAACAGCCTCTTCAAAAGAAATTTTACCTGCATTAAATTTTTCTACCATTGTTTCGCAATCTGAAGCACTTTGACCCAGACCGCTAAATTCTTTAATGCCATTCCAAATGTTACCCAAAAAACCCTGTTCATCCTTAACTTGAGATAATCTTTTATCCAAAAAATCACTCAAAGAAGAACCTGAGCTCTTTTTTACATCATAATAACTATTCGTGCTTTTAATCTCACACGTCATAAAACTAACCTATAAACTTATACTACACACATGAATATAAAGTATTTTTTTAAAATAAAATTGACAAAAAGCATCAATTTGTAACATTTGTTACAAACTATTTTGAATTTTACAAAGCATAAATTATACTCTAAGATATACTTATAATAAGAACAACAGGAAAAAACCATGGAAATTCTACCATTAAATGCGATTGTCTATAATCAAGAAGAAATAAATATAAAAGATGTGATAGCGCCGCCTTATGATGTTATCGATGAAAAATATCTTGATGAATTGTATGAAAGAAGCAAATACAACATAGCAAGACTTATTTTGACAAAAGGCAATAATCGTTATGAAGATGCAAAAAAATATTTTGAAAATTGGAAAAAAGAAAAAATTTTAATTCCTGTCAAAAAACCTTCAATATTTTACATAATCCAAAAATATAAGAATGAAAAAGGCAAATTAATAGAAAGAAAAGGATTTATAGCGAGAAACAAAATCGAAGATTTTAGTACAAAAAAAATACTTCCGCACGAATATACCATGGGTGGTCCGAAAGAAGACAGATATAAACTTATAAGTGCAACAAAAGCATTTTTTTCACAAATTTTTATGATATACAATGACGAAACATTCTCTATAGAAAAAATTGCTCAAAAATATCTTAATCAAAAACCCTACATGCAAGCTACAGACGATTTAGGAGTTGAAAATATTATATATCTAATTGATAACGAAAAAGATATTCGACTCATCCAAAAAACACTTTCAAATAAAACTCTCTTGATAGCTGACGGTCACCATCGCTATGAGACTTCAATGAAATATGCAAAAGAACATCCGGAAAACGAATATGCGCAATATGTTATGAGTTACTTTACAAATGCTTCGGATGAAAATCTTATCATATATCCGACTCATAGAATTATCGAAAAAGAAACGCCTAATCTGCTCGAAAAAGTATCAAAATATTATGAAATAGAAAAAACGGATGAAAAAGAAACTTTTTTAAACAAAATAGAAGAAGAAAATCAAAAACAAATTACAATAGGATTAATTTTAAAAGGGGATAACAATTTTTATATTTTAAAGCTAAAACATGGCATAAAAGAAACAATTAAAGCTCCGCAAGCTCTGCAAAATTTAGACCTGACGGTTCTGCATGAAATCATTCTTAAAAAAGAGTTAAATTTTACCCAAGAAGAACTCATGGCTCAAAAAGGTATAAAATATGAAAAAAGAGAATCAGTCGCTTTTAATTCAATTAAAAAAGAGGCAAATGCGGTATTCATAATGGCATATCCAAAAATGAAAAATATATTGGATATTTCAAAACAAGGCTTGAGAATGCCGCAAAAATCAACATATTTCTATCCGAAATTATTATCGGGAATTGTCATCAATCCGCTTGACAGGTAAATTATGGAAAACATAATCACAAATGATAAAACTCCATTAGGCGCAAATTACAACGAAAAAGAAGGATGCGTCGAATTTAAGTTGTTTTCAAAAAATGCAACTGCAGTAAAACTTTGCATTTTTGAAAACCCTCAAGGTGAAAATCCCATAATGACGCTAAATATGAAAAAAGGCGAAGGTAATATATGGCAAACAAAAGTAAAAGATTATATTCTTAATTGTCATAAAAAGCCTATTTTCTACGGTTTCAGAGTTTTTGGAGAAAACTGGGAATATAAAGAAAATTTTGAGCCCGGAACGGATATCGGTTATAAATCAAAATTTGACGATAAAAACAACAGATTTAATCCCAATAAAATTGCTTTTGACCCCTATAGTCAAGAGCTGTCTCATCTTCCTTCAGATGTCAATCCCGGATTTAACATGTTTCGCTCCGGCGGAAATTTTCACCTTATAGATAACGCTAAATGGGCAATAAAATCAGTATTTTATCCGAAAGAAAAAAAAGCTGTAGCATCAATAAAACCACGTGCTTTTAATGAAGAAATAATAGGCGAAGTACATATAAAAGATTTAACTCAAAATATAAACATGCCGGAACACGGAACATATCTTGGTGCGGCTAAATTTGCAAAAAGCATAAAAAGCCTCGGTGTCACAATGGTTGAATTTTTGCCTTTAAATGAATTTGATTCAAAACAAAACGGCGTAAATCATTGGGGATATATGCCTTTAGATTATTTTAGTCTTGCAAGAAAATATGCATACAATAAATCATACGGAAATCTCTTAAATGAATTTCGACAAATGGTGGATGAATTTCACAAAAATGACATAAAAATTTGCCTTGATATGGTATACAATCATACAGGCGAAGGGGGGCTGGTTAATCACAATCTTGATGATGCAAACCTTCTTTCATACGCACTTATTGATAATTCAACATATTATAAAGTATATAAAAACGGATATTACCGCTCTAACTCAGGATGCGGAAACGATTTTAACACCAATAACGAGGGTGTACTTGATTTAATAGTTGATTCAATAGCCTTTTGGAGCAATCAAGGAGTTGATGCTTTCAGATTTGACCTTGCTGCAGCATTATTAGAAAAAAACTGTGACTGCGAAGAAACATATTGTAATATTGATTCTCTTGCAGGTAAATTAAAAGAAAAATTAAATCAAAAAAATATAAAAGTAGCAGATAACTTCAATGAAAATCAGGAAGGAATAATTTTAATAGCGGAACCTTGGACTTGCGGCGGAAAAGAATGTTATCAACTCGGCAATTTTCCCTCCTTCTTTGCAGAATGGAACGATATCTTCAGAGATACCGTCAGAAAAATAACCATAAGACCAAACGAAATTGCACCCATACAAATAAAAGACATAATGGAAGGTTCTCCTTCAATATTTAAAAACATAAACAGATCAATCAACTACATATCATCACATGACGGTTTTACACTTTTTGATTTAAATAATTTTAAACATAAAAGCTCATCAACTCAAGGCGGCTCCGATTGGGAAATATCAGGAGATTATAATAATAACGCTTATTTAAAAGAAAACGCTATAAGAAAGCAACTCGCATTATTATTTTTATCATACGGCATTCCCATGATACAAATCGGGGATATTATAATGCACACCAAAAACGGCAATAATAACAGCTATAATAAAGATGACGGAACCAATTATCTAAACTGGGAAAAAGCAATAAGAAAAGATACTTTTGAAAACAGAACAATGGAATTTATCAGAAATTTAATAAAATTCAGAAATGAAAATTACATTTTCAGAAGCAAAGATTTTATTAACTCCCTGACCTATCACTATGATAACGGCGAAATTGCAGATATAAATAACGACGGTTATTGGCTTAATACAAAAGAAAAATTCTTCGGAGCTCTTCTAAATTCACTTCAAAACAGAATATATGTAGCTTTAAGCAAAAGTGAAGATTCTTTAAATATAATACTTCCGACAAATCAAAAGGAAAAATCATGGCATATTTGCGCCGATTCTTCCGTTTTTAATAATTATAATCTTGAAGCAAAAGACTATATTGAAAAAAACTACATTTTAAACCCTCATGCGCTGGCAATATTTATGGAAAAATAACTATGAAAAAATTAAAAGAAATATACCTTTCAACATATTTTTTAATTGAATTAAACCCAATTAAAAAATATTCTGCGATAAAAGCTTTTTTAGAATTATTAAAAACATTTTGTGACACAAATGATAATGATTTAGAAAAACATTTAAAAGTATACAGCATCTTTTTAACCGAACTTAAAAAAACAAAGTATGACAATTTTTCTGGTTATCTAAAGGATTGTATTTGCAAAGAAACCCCAAAAATTAATATTAAAAACATTCAAGGGGAACTTGAAATTATAGAAAATTTGTCAAAAATTTCACACAAACATCTTAAACAAATCTTAATTAAAAAATTTCCCAAAAATTCTGATTTAATTGAAAAATTACCAAATTTTAAAAATTCTCAAATCAACCCGAGCGAACTAAAACAACACAATTTAAAAACCGATATTGATGCGTTTGAAAACTTCAGAGCTTTCATCTTTGATAACGATTTTGAAATAAAACCCGTTAAATTCAATGACAATACTACATTTAAAGACTTAAAAGAATATAAAGAACAAAAAAGAATTCTTTATGAAAATACAAAAGCTTTACTTAATAGCGCAAAAGTTAATAATATTCTCTTATATGGAGATGCGGGCTGTGGAAAATCTTCCAGCGTAAGAGCATTATTAAATGAATTTGAAGATTTAAAAATGGTTCAAATATTTAAAAACAATCTAATTAATCTCGACAAATTATATGAAAAATTAAGCATGTCAGCTCATAAATTTATTATATTTGCAGATGACATTTCTTTCGACGATACCGACAACACGTTTTCAACAATGAAAGCAATTATAGAAGGTTCTTTAATTCAATGCCCGAAAAATGCCGCAATATACGCAACATCAAACAGAAGACACCTTGTGAAAGAAAGTTTTCAATCAAGAAAAGGAGATGAAATTCATCTGAATGATACCTTAAATGAAATCACATCACTATCTGAAAGATTTGGCATAAATCTCCTTTTTCAAAAGCCAACAAATGAAGAATACATAAGAATAGTTACAAAATTAGCTCACGACAATAAAATAAAAATGGATGATAAAATTTTAATTGAAAAAGCACAAAAAATGGCTCTGATTAAAGGCTCAAAAAGTCCAAGGACCGCAAGACAATTAATTGATAATATATTAGCAAATATTAATATTTAAACTTTTATTGTTCTTATGGAAGAAAGCAAAAATTTTGTATAAGAATCTTTAGGATTTTTAAATATCTCATCAACATTTTCACATTCAACTATCCTGCCCTTATCCATAACGGCAATTCTATCACTCAAATATCTCACAAGATTTAAGTCATGAGAAATAAATAAAATAGTCAAATTAAGTTTTTCCCTTAATTCAATTAAAAGATTGATTATCTGCGCACAGATACTTACATCCAAAGCGCTTACAGGCTCATCCGCCACTATAAACTCGGGCTTCAGAATTAAAGCACGGGCAATTGCAATTCTTTGACGTTGTCCTCCTGAAAATTCATGGGGGTATTTTTTTAAATCACTTTTGGAAATACCTACCAAATCTATCATTTCATTAATTCTTTCTTCTTTATCTTTTTGTTTGTGAATAATTAAAGGCTCCAAAAGAGTTTCATAAATTTTCATTTTCGGATTTAAACTTGAATACGGATTTTGAAAAATCATCTGAATTTTTCTTCTGTAATTAAAAGTTTGTGTTTTATTAAAATCTAAAATATTTTTACCGTCAAACAAAATTTCTCCTCTTTCGGGAGTAATTAGTTTTAAAATACAATTTGCAAGAGTTGATTTTCCGCATCCGGATTCTCCTACTAAAGACATTATCTCACCTTGTCTTATATCTAAATTAATTCCTTTTAAAACAACTTGAGGCTCCTTTTTTACTTCCAAAAAAGAGCCTTTTGTTGAATATGTTTTTTCTAAATTTTTAATCTGAATTAAATTTTCTCTCATTTATTTATTATAACAAATATTCTTTTAAATATTGAGTTTCTTCAGATTTTCTTAATTTTTTTAATCCCTCCATTTCTATTTGTCTTATTCTTTCTTTTGAAAAACCCAAAATTTTTCCCAACTCTTCTAAAGTTTTTGTTTTTCTGTCACCCAATCCAAAACGATTTAATATGATAAACCTTTCTCTTTCATTTAAAAGATTAAGTGCACTGTATATATCTTTTTTAAAATCAATTTTCTCTATTCTTTGATTTGGAGAATTTTCAACAGTATCCGCTATATAATCTTCAAGTGTTAAATCCTGAGCAATTGGAGTATGAAAACTTACAGGTTCTTTAATTACTGATTCTTTTATTAATTTAATCTTTTTTAAAGAAATTTTGAGATAATCGGAAAGCTCCTCATCCGTAGGTTCTCTGCCTAAATCAACGGTGAGTTTCACTGTTGCTTTCTTCAAACTTCTTATTTTATCCCCCATGTGAACAGGTATTCTTATTGAACGAGAATTATTCGCAATCGCTCTTATTATTGTTTGTTTTATCCACCAAGTTGCATAGGTTGAAAATTTAAATCCTTTTTTATAATCAAATCTGCTTGCAGCTTTAATCAAACCCAAAGAACCTTCTTGGACCAAATCCATAAAAAGAATGCCTTGACCTGTATATCTTTTTGCAATTGAAATAACTAATCTCAAATTAGCTTGAATTAATTTTTTCTTCGCAATAATTGCTTCTTTCTTAGAGCCTTCTTTGATTTTTCTGCCTACTTCAATTTCATCTTCACGATTCAAAAGTTTTACTCTGCTGACATCTTTTAAATACATCTGTAAAACTTCGTCTTTATTTACAATTATATTAAAAGTTTTTACATCTTCGTTTTCTACTAATCCTTCTGTTTCCTTTTTTTCATCAAAGTCAACACAGTCATAATTATACCCAACATTCATCCTTAACTCCTCTAAAAATAATAAACGATTGGTTCACTGTTAAAGACGAAAAAAGTTTTATTTTGTTCCAGGTTTTATTTTTTAAAATTTCATGATATACTCTAAGACGGTAGTTAAAACTACCGACTAGTTTAATAGTATAAAACTAGAACGCTTAACAACAAAGCGTTCTTATTTTTTACTAAGGATGAGAAATGAAAGAACATTTTAACAAAAGAGAATTAATTGAAACAATTGAACCCGTAATTGAAAATACTGCCATGAGATACGGTTTAATTCCGATTGAAATATCTTTTGAAAAAGAAAATAATAAATGGTTTTTAAGAATATTTATTTATTCAAATAATCACAATGTTTCACATCTTGATTGCGAAAACATATCAAGAAGCTTGGGAGACATGCTGGATGAATTAATTCCTTTTAAATATTTTCTTGAAGTATCATCTCCGGGATTAGACAGAAAATTTAAATCCGAAAAAGAATATATAATTTTTAAAAATCATGACGTTCTTATAAAACTAAAAAATTCAATTCCGGAAACAACTCTTAAGACACTTAAAGCAAAACTTATTGACTATAATAAAAGCTTTGGTATAAAAGTTATTTTTGAAAACAAAGAAATAATAATCCCAATGGAAAAAATTCATTCGACAAAATTGAACGATAAGATTGAAATTAATAAAAATAAGGAGAAAAACGATGATTAAAATCGGAACTGCACTGTTTGAAGCAGCTGAACAATTTGAAAGAGAAAAAGGAATTTCAAAAGAAATCCTTGTTAATTCATTGTGTGATGCACTTGTTGCAGCATATAAAAAACATATAAAAGATAAAGATGCAACAAACGTTGAAGCAATTTTAGATGAAGAAACCGGAGAAATAGGTGTTTTCAGAACAAAAACAGTTGTTGAAAAACCTGAAGATGAAAATACTCAAATTTCACTAAAGGACGCAAAAGAAATTGATGAAGATGTCGAAATTGATGACGAAGTTAAAATTGAAGTTACACCCGAAAATTTTGGCAGAGTTGCGGCTCAAAGCGCAAAACAAGTTATCACCCAAAGAATCAGAGAAGCTGAACGCAAAATGGTGCTTGATGAATTTATGTCTAAAAAAGGCACTCTAATAACAGGCATTATTCAAAGAAGAACAGACAGGGCAGTTATCGTAAATATCGGAAAAACAGACGCAATCATGCCGAGCAGAGAACAAATACCGGGTGAATATTATAAACCGGGAAATCGTATAAGAGTATTCGTTTTAGATGTAAAAGAAACATCAAAACTCCCTCAGGTTATTGTTTCTCAAGCACATGCAGAAATAGTAAGAGAATTATTCGAACTTGAAGTACCGGAAATTGAAGATGGAATTGTTGAAATTAAATCAATTGCCAGAGAAGCAGGTTTCAGAACAAAACTTGCAGTATGGTCAAATGATCCTTCAGTTGATTCCGTAGGCGCCTGCATAGGACCAAGAGGAACAAGAATTCAAACCATAGTAGGCGAACTCAAAAACGAAAAAATTGACATTGTCAGATATTCTCAAGACCCTGTAGAATATATTGTTAATGCTCTAAGTCCGGCAAGAATTGTATCCGTTGACATATTAGCGGATGACGAAGAAAGACATGAAGCATTTGTAATTGTTCCGGATGATCAATTATCTCTTGCAATAGGTCGTGAAGGACAAAATGTTCGACTTGCTCACAGATTAACAGGTTGGAAAATTGATATTAAATCAGAATCACAAGCAAGAGAAATAGAAAACAGAGCGGTTATCGAAACTCAATATGAAGATAACAATGAAAATACAGAAGAATATATTGAAGAAGAAGAAACGATAGATGAAATAGCTCAGGAAGCTCTTGAAGAAACAAATCAAACCGCAATTGATGAAGAAGATCAAATTCAAGAGGAACCTCAGGAAGAAACTGAAGAAATATAATTAAAGGGCGATTTCGCCCTTTAATTTTTAATATAAAACTGCAAACAATTTATATTTTAAAAATTTTAATGTATAATTCCCTTATGGCAAAAGTTATTTTAGTAGGTTACGGAAAAATGCTTTTTTCTCTGATTGAAGGGATAGAAGCTTCAAACCACAAAATAGTCGGTGTTTTAAGAAATGACAAAATAAAATATTCAAAAATACATCTTTTTTTAAAAGATATTTTTAATCCTTCAATTGACTATACCATAATTAAGTCAAAAAAATTATATGATATAAAAGCCGATAGCGTAAATAGCGAAAAATTTTTAAAAGAAATAAAAAAACTTAATCCTGATTTAATTATTGTAGGCTCCTGGGCGGAAAAATTTAAGTCAAATATTTTAAAAAGCATACCCTGCGTGAACTTTCATCCTGCCCTTCTGCCAAAAAACAGGGGTCCTAATCCATATTTTTGGTCAATTTATTTAAATCAAAACGTATCAGGGCTAACAATTCATTATATGAATGAATTTTTTGACAAAGGTGATATCTTAATGCAAGAAGCTATCACCATTGAAAAAAATGAAACAGGAGAAAGTCTTAAAGAAAAAACAACTAAACTTGCAAAAATTATGGTAAAAGAATTTTTGGATTTATACGATAAAAAACAACTCCAACCCATAAAACAAAATGAAAAATTCGCAACCTATGAACCGCAGTTAAGTGATAATGAAATTATAATTGATTTAAACAAAACAAAAGAAGAAACAAAAAGACATTTAAGAGCGCTCTATCCATGGGCAATTCCTTATGTCAAAGTTTTAAGAAGATATTTTAAAATTGAAAAATATGAATTTTTTGACTTGAAAGAAGAATTTAAAAAAAGAAAAAATTACGAAATCATAGAAAACAATTCCGAATTCTTTATTTTAAAAGGTTCTGATTTTTTAATAAAACTCTACAAATGATTATATTTAATAAACTTTTGTAATATAATTTACCAATAAGACAAAAGAGAGAATTATGAGAATAATAGCAGAAAATCTGGTTAAAATATACGGGGACAGATCGGTCGTGAACGATGTCTCTTTTGATGTTAATAAAGGCGAAGTTGTAGGATTACTGGGACCAAACGGCGCAGGCAAAACAACAACTTTTTATATGGTTGTGGGACTTGTTAGGGCAAACAAAGGCAAAGTTTTTATAGAAGACGATAATAAAATAAAAACCGAAATCACTCACCTTCCAATGAATGAAAGAGCAAAACTCGGAATAGGCTACCTTCCGCAAGAAACTTCAATTTTCAGAAAATTAAACGTTGAAGACAATTTAAAATTAGTTCTTGAAATGAATGATAAACTTGATGAAGAACAAAAAAAAGAACTCTTAGAAAGTCTTTTAAATGAATTTGGAGTTGCAAAATTAAGAACTGCCCCTTCCGTTGCACTTTCGGGGGGCGAAAGAAGAAGAGTTGAAATTGCAAGAGCTCTTGCCGCTACTCCTTCTTTTATACTTCTCGATGAACCTTTTACGGGCATTGACCCTATTGCAATAGGAGAAATTAAAGAAAACATTTTCAAGCTTGCAAAAGAAAAAAATATAGGAATTTTAATAACAGACCACAATCCAAAAGCGACTCTTTCGATTACGGATAGAGCCAATGTTATTTTTGACGGTAAAATAAAAATTTCAGGCAAATCAAAAGATGTGGCCGTTGACCCTGTTGCAAAAGAATTTTATTTGGGAAAAGATTTTGTACTCTAAAACCATGGAATTGATAAATAAAATTAAAAATTTTAAATTAAGTCTTTTGGATAAATTTATTTTAAGCCAAGTTATAGGAGCAACTTTAGTCTGCTTAATTCTTTTTATAATTGTATGGATAGCTCCCGAAACACTTTTTAAAATAATTAAAAAGGTGTTAAACGAACATATCGGTCTTACAATGGCAGTCAAATTACTTATTCTGGAAATTCCAAAAGTACTTGCAAAAGCAATACCGGTAGGAATTTTATTGGGATCAATTTTCACATTTGACAGACTGTCAAAAAATTCGGAACTTTCTATTTTAAGAGGAATAGGCATCTCGTTTAATCGTATAATGCTTCCTGTAATATATTTCGGATGTATTTTATCAATTTTTTGTTACATGGTAAATGATAAACTTGTGCCCATTGCCAGTCAAAAACTGGGCGAATCAAGAGGAGGCGGAAGCCATTTTGTATATATCGTTGAAAATCAGGACAAATCTCCAAAACAAAATATAATAGTGTCAAATTTTGATCCTGAAACAATTTTTGATATAACCGTAATGAATTTTGCACATGAGGAATATACTGATGCCACAACGTTTGAAAGCATTGTTTTTGCACCTATAGCAAAAAAACAAGATAATTGCTGGATGCTTAAAGATGTATTAATATATCAAATTGACAAAAACGGAATCTATAAAAAAATAATACATAAAGACTTTTACCCAATTTTACAAGAAAAAAATCAAGCACAGGAAGTTTTTGATTTAATGTTAAATACTACAAGAAAAGAAAGAGTATTTACAAATCATCAAATTTCAAAATATACAAAACTCCTTAAAAAAGCTAATTTTTCGGATGAATACAGATATTTTAAAACCAAACTTTATCAAAGATATTTACACCCTCTAACCTGTATTTTATTTGCAATAATAGGCTGTTTGTTGGGTTTTGCTCCGCCGAGATCTCAAAGACTTATAGGTTTCACTATTGCAGTAGGTATAATTTTTGGATATTACATAACATTACCGTTCTTTGATTTATTAGCACAAAAAGGCGTCTTGCCGTCTTTTGTTGCAGCAGGCTTTCCTATTGTATTATTTATAATTTCTATTTTTATTATTAAAAAAGTAAAGGATTTGTAATGAAAAAAAGAATTTTAAATCTATTTTTAATAATTATATTTAGCATTATCTCGATAGCACCGTCATTTGGAGCGGATAAAATCGAAGTTACAAATGATGAAAACGGAATCTGGGTCTTTAAAATAAATACAAAAAAATACGGACAAAAAATTAAACCATATATAACCGAAAAGCTTACGACGCCGCAAAAAGTATATGAAGACAATTGTTTTGATCTTGTTGTCAACGGCGGATTTTATGACGTTAAAAATGCTAAAAGCGTATCATACATAATAATAGACGGCATTTTAGAATCAGATGTAGAGCTTAATACTGATCTTGTTGAATCTCTAAAAAATGAAAACCGACTCGATAAAGTATTATCCAGAAGCGAATTAAGAATTTTAGAAAATAAAAGACATAAATTAAAATTTGATATAGTTCGACACAATACACCTGTTAAAAAAGGTTGGAAAATCAAGCATTCTCTACAAGCAGGACCAATGTTATACCCTACCATGGATTTAGTCGATGAAGGGTTTGTTGTGCTGGAAGATGATATGGTAAAATCGCAAAGTGCAGATATTTTAAAAAGAAGAGAAAGAACAGCAATCGGTCTGAAAGGCAAATATCTTTACATAATAATTTTCACAAAAGACCGCAAAGTTGATGCCAAAGAACTGAAAAAATATTTAGAAAAAAATCTTAAAATAAAAAAAGCAATGGCACTCGACGGAGGTATTTCAACGGCAATAAATTATAAAGATATATCTATCGGTTCAATAGGAAAATATCAAAGAAAAGTTAAATCATTTTTAATTATTGAGAGGTAAAAAATGAAGTTAGGAAAAATTAATTTTTGCAAAATAAAAAAAATTACCGCCATAGAAATAACAACTGTAATATTAGCATTTATAGCCATCGGAGTATATTATTCTCCCAATTTTATACATAAACAAGAAGTTATGAAAGCGGCAAAAATTAAAGCGGATAATGCAATTTTTACATCCAAAGCACTTGAAGAATTTGCAAAAAATAAAACGGCAAAATCCTCTGAAATTGCTCAAAAAATATCCGATGAGCTAAATTCAACAAGTGTAAACCCATACAATAAAAAGGCGCCGGCATACACATTCGAAATAAATTGCAAAGGATGTAACAGCGTTGAATATGATGATAATTTAAGCATGATTATTTTAACAACATACAATAAAAAAGGTGAACTTATCGCAAGAACTGTAATAAAACCGCCATCATTCGTGACATACACAAAAGAAGATTAATTTTTTCTTTTATGTTATTCTTTAAACAAGGAGACAAATTATGGTAAATGTATTTGAAGGAAAATTATATTCAGAAAATGATGATAAATTTTGTATAGTCATCTCAAGATTTAATGATTTTATAGGAAGCAAACTTTTAGAAGGTGCAATAGATACTTTTAAAAGATTAAACGTAAAAGAAGAAAATATAGACGTAATTTGGACTCCTGGAGCTTTTGAAATTCCTTTAACAGCTTCCTGCGCTGCAAAAACAAAAAAATACTCGGCAATTTGCGCATTAGGAGCAATCATAAAGGGTTCAACAGACCACTATGACTATGTTTGTGCTGAACTTTCAAAAGGCATAGCCTCTGTATCTTTAAATTCAGGCATACCTGTATTATTTGGCGTATTAACGGTAGACACGATTGAACAAGCAATCGAAAGAGCAGGCTCAAAAGCCGGCAATAAAGGCTCCGAATGTGCTAAAGCTGCAATTGAAATGGTAAATGTTCTAAAAAAAATCAATCTTTAGATTAATATAAAACTGCCCGAAAGCAACCTTGGGATTAATGCCCTATCCGAATAAAACAAATACATTATTGATATAGACTTTTATTCAGATTGATGGGAGAGTATTCGGGAATGAGTTCCTTTAAATTTAAAACATTTATTTTTGCAATATTATTTTTGTTTTATACATCATTAGTACCTGCTCTGGCACAAGAAAATATTATTTCTTCGGTTGTCATTTCAAAATCAAAAGAAAAAGCAAACGCATACGAATTAAATATAGATTCAACCGAAGCAGTTGATTATAAAAGCAATATTGATGAAGAAGGCAATATCTACTTTGATTTAAAAAATTCTACCGTTGCAAAAGATTTAGGAATGATATATGACGATGTTTCAAATATTGACAATGTCGTTGTAAAGCAATTAGACAGAAATAAAGTCAGAATTTATGTCAAAGGTCAAAATGCAAGAAATACAGAATTAATTTTTGTAAATTCTCTTTTTGATACATCAAAAGAAACATCAAAGAAAATTACAATCAATCGCCCCATAAGCGAATACCAACCGACAAACCACCTAAATGATTTGGATAGCGAAGAAGACATACAAGATTGGAACGATAATTCATTTAATTTTTCGCATTTAATCGTTGAACTGCTTTCAAATCTTAAAGAAGGCTCTATGGGTATAATAATGATATTTTTAACTCTATTTGCAATCGGAGCAATTATAATCAAAAACTTAGCTAAAAAAATATCACAAGACACAGAACCTCTTATAGGATTGAACGGTTCAAAATTTTCTGATAACAAAGAATTAAAAAGTGTTTCAAACAGAATGGAAATGCTTAAAAATGCTCAAAATGAACTAAGCAAAGCTCACCAAAAATATCAAAACTACCTTGAAAACAAATACAAAAATAATATGGAAAAATTAAAACCGGTCAATATAGACGCTATCAAAAAAGGCATTGCACTCAATCAATACCAAAAAAGCACACAAAATCCTTATTTAGACCAAGAAGTAATAAAAATTAACAAAGATTTTACAAGCAATATACCTCAAGGCAATTTTCAAATTCCGCCTCGCCCCAGAAAAACGACGCAGACTAATTTTTCAAGTCCGTACATACAAAGAAAAAATAATAAAGTCAGCTATAGTGAAAAAACAATCGACAAATCCGGCTCAACAAAATTTCTTGAATCAGTAACAAAAATATACGAACAATCCGGAAGAAGAGATTTGGCAACCGGGCTCAAAAACTCAATGTCTAAAATAAAACAATAAAATTTATAATACTCAACCAATAAATGCCTCTTATCAAGAGGCTTCTTTTTTTAAATTAGCTAGACTATAATAATACTTTTTCGTATAATAATTTTAGGATGAATTATGGTTTCAAATGTATATACAAAAAATGAAATATTACAGAGTTTAGCTTCAAAAGGATATTTTATAGATACCTATACTTTAGATACTTTTTTTGAAAAGTGGAGAATTGAAGCAATTTTTGAAGACGAACAAGGAAGCGAATTTTACGATAAAAGCGCTATGGATTTAGTACTTAAAAACCTTTTTAGTCTGAAAAATACTTCTGAAGAAGACAAACAAAATACTCAAAAAGAAGAAATAAAAAATGAAAATTTAAATGAAACAAAAACAAATCCTAACCAGGAAATTGAAAATAATAATCAACCAGAAGAAACTGAAAAAAATAAATTAGAAAATATTTCGCAGGAAGAAATACAACCAATTAAGCAAGAAAAATTGGAAATCAATGATGATGCAACTTTAAACATCTTAAACAAAATAAAATTATCCGACGGAACCCCGATAATTGAAAAAATTAATAAAGATGAACAATTCAATCCCGATTTAATCAAACCTCAACAAATTGAGGCTCCTAAAACAGATATACCGTTAATTCAAGAAGAACCTCTGCCGGATAGCAGACCCGGAATTTTGGAAGGGGCCATGCAGGCAGTTAAAAATGACAATTTAATCGAATATAATAATTCTGATAACAATCAAAATCAACAACCGGAAACTCAAGAACGAGATAACGATGATTTTGACGATATAAGTTTACTTTCAGAATCTCTTGAAGCACAAGAAAAATTCAGGCAGTACGTTGTATCCGAACTGGTGAAAAAAAATGTTGATTTAAATCCGAAAAACAATGAATTTAAACTTGATATATCAGAAAGAACCCTAAATATGATTGCGCGCACCATGGCAAAAAAAATAGCAAAACATGTAAATGCTATCTTTTCAGCAGATGCAAAAAACGCAACACAATTGGAAAATGTTAAAGAAGAAAATAAAAAATTAACTCAAAGAGCAAAAGAACTGGAAGAGCAAAATCGAAAATTGAGACTGCTTTTAACAGAATCAAATAAAAATTTAAATTCCTACAAGCCAAGCATTTTTGGTTTATATAAAAAAGTTAACCCCTCTAAATAAACCAACGAAGGAGCATAATGAACCAATTAATAATGATTATACTGATAAGTTTGCTTGTTTTAGTACATGAAATAGGACATTTTGTTGCTGCAAAAATTTTTGGAGTCAAAGTAACCCGTTTCGGGATAGGCATGCCTGTCGGACCTTCTTGGAAACTTTTTAAATGGGGAGATACTGTATTTTATTTACACGCATTTTTATTTGGAGGCTACGTCTCATTTGCAGAACCCGAGCCGAGCGAGCTTAGCGAAAGCTTAGCAAGCGAAGGCGAGGGCAAAGATGTGTGGAGTGCGAAAGCGGCAAGCGGTGAGCTTGGCGCAGAGCACGAAAGCCTTATCAAAGGAGAGCCGAGCGAGCTTAGCGAAAGCTTAGCAAGCGAAGGCGAGGGCAAAGATGTGTGGAGTGCGAAAGCGGCAAGCGGTGAGCTTGGCGCAGAGCACGAAAGCCTTATCAAAGGAGAGCCGAGCGAGCTTAGCGAAAGCTTAGCAAGCGAAGGCGAGCAAAACAAAACAAAACAAAATGAAGATGAAACGCTTCCTGCCGATTCTCCTGAATTATATGACAACAAAACAATTGCACAAAAACTTATAATAGTTTCTGCCGGTGTAATAATGAATGTGGTTTTTGCCGTCCTGCTCGTAATATTTGCGGCAGCGTATTTTCAAAAGCTTCCGGCTTCCACTCAAAATATATACGTTGACAGTTTTTCAAATAAAACAACTTCAAATATTGAAAAATCAGGAATTACCAAGGGGGATAAATTTACAAAAATCAACAATAAAAAAATAAATTCCCTATACCAACTGACCTTTTTTGCCAAAAATTCAAAATTATTTGACAATTATGCTCAAAAGGATTTAATTGATGAAAATCTTGAAGAATTAAAAAAATTAAACCCTAACATAAAAAATCAAATTGAAGCGAACAAAATAATACACCTTCCGTCACCTAAAGCAGAACAGCCGCTCGATGTAAACGAAAATGTTCTAAAAGGTCTTGAAAAATATAAAAAGGAAGGAGTTGAACTGACAAAAACACAAATTGAATTAAGAAACGATTTATACAACAAAACAACCTATAAAACAAAAACACCTTTATCTTTAAATGATATAGCGACAGCGCTTTCAGATACATACAAACCAATAAATATAACAATACTAAGAAACGGAAAAGAATTAACCTTTAACAATATTCAAGTCAATAAAGAAGGCATGCTCGGAGTAATGTTAAAAATAGAAGACGTATACACCGAAACAAAAACGCCGAAACAAATTATATCAAAATCTATTAATTATCTTTATACAACTACTACCACAATGTTATACAGCCTATGGCAATTAATAACCGGAAAAGTATCTGCTTCGGATATGCATGGAGTTATTGCGGTTGTTAAAGTAGGAGGAGATATAATTGCTTCTAAAGGCATGTTAAACGGTATTTTATTAACCGCAATGATTAGTATAAACCTCGCTATAATGAACTTTTTACCTATTCCGGCACTCGATGGCGGTCATGTTATGTTTTTAGTTATTGAAAAACTAACAGGCAAAAAACCCGATAAAGAATTTAGTGATAAAATTAATAACTTTTTCTTTATTTTATTGATAATTTTAATGATAAGCATTTGTTATAATGACATTTTTGCTCTCATTACAAAAAAACTATAACAAAAATTAAAAGTGCATTTTTAATTTTTTTCTGCTAAAATCGAAACATAGTATAGAGAGATTGTTATAAAAAGATAATGAAAGAAAGAATAGCTTTATTAATTATAATTTCGTTCCTTATCGCTTTTTTAGTTATTTTTCAAAACTATTTTAATACAATGTGGGCGATTATTTTACTTATAGGATTTATGTTCCTGTACAGTTTTTATATGTATATTGTAACCAAATACAGAAAAAGAAAGTTAAAAAAATGCCCCCCCGTTCAAGATTTTAATTATCACCCTTTTGTATCAATTTTAATCCCTTGTCATAATGAACACGAAGTTATTGAAAAAACTGCTTTAAACATATTAAATCTTGATTATAAAGATTTTGAAATAATATTAATCGATGACAGGTCAACCGATGACACATCAAAAATTATTTATGAATTATCGCAAAAATATAATAAAATCAAAACTCTAATCCGCCTTGAAGATGCAACGCCCGGTAAATCAGCAGTTTTGAACGATGCCATGAAAATTGCAAAAGGCGAAGCAATACTTGTATTTGATGCAGATGCAAAAGTTGAAAGTGATTTCTTATCAAAAATGATTACTGCGCTTGCTCCTGCAGACGTTGGCGCAGTACAAGCTCAAAAAGTCATAATAAATGCTAAGCAGAATTTCTTAACCGAACGTCAATATAACGAATATATCTTAGATACTTATTTTCAAGCCGGAAGAGACGCAGTAAGAGGCGCTGTTGAGCTTAGGGGCAACGGTGAATTAATAAAAAAACAAGCTTTAATCAGCATTAACGGATGGAACGAAGAAACTATAACCGATGATTTGGACATGTCAACAAGATTGCATGTAAAAGGTTGGGACATACGTTTTTGCCCTGAAATAAAAGTATATGAAGAAGGAGTAATAACATTCTCAGCTTTGATACGTCAAAGAAGAAGATGGGTTGAAGGCTCCATAAGAAGATATCTTGAATATGCAAAAGATGTTTTTACTTCAAGAGATATGTCTTTGAGAGTCGGATTTGATCTTATTGCATATATTGTCGAATTTTTACTTCCTTTTTGGTTAATTGCAGAAATAATTATACAGGCTTTTCATTTTGTTAAAGGTTATCAAAACTGCATTCTATCTTCAATTATCATGGTGGTTGCAACGGCAATATTTTTTATTTTCGGTTTTATATACAGCTTAAGAAAATATTCTCACTACAATTTTTGGCGATCATGCTATGAAGCAATTATCACATCAATTTATTTCATTACCATTTGGTTTCCGATTGCAATGTTTATTATTTTTAAAATAATTTTTACAAAAAAAACAATGGACTGGGGAAAAACACAACATGGTGTCGCAACAGTCGGAACAGAAGGAATTGGATAATGGAAGATTATGATTTTCATTTTATAGCAATAGGCGGAGTAGGACAAAGTGCGCTTGCAAAAATTCTTTTACAACAAGGTTATAAAATATCCGGTTCCGATATATCAGAGAGCAAATATACAAAAATTGTCGAAAAACTTGGAGCTAAAATTTTTATAGGACAAAATGAAAAAAATATAATCGGAAAGCCTACAGTAGTGATATCTTCCGCAATAAAAGAAGACAATCCCGAACTAATCAAAGCAAAAAAACTAAATCTTAAAATAATGCATCGTTCTGATTGTTTAAAATTTATATCGGAACAATTTAAATTTTTTATAGGTTTATCAGGTACCCATGGCAAAACTACGACAAGCGGCATGCTTTCTTTTGTTTTAGAAAAAATGAAAAAAAATCCTGCCTATGCAATAGGCGGAATACTACCCGAATTTCAAACAAATGCAAATTCAAACAAAAATTCCGAATATTTCATAGCAGAACTTGACGAATCAGACGGTTCAATAATAAAATATAGCCCTGACTACCTTGTTATAAACAATCTTGAAGCAGATCATTTAGATTTTTATAAAAACGGTCTCGATGATATTTTATCAATTTTTAAAAAAACAATACAAAATGTAAAACCAAACGGAAAAATATTCATAAACATTGATAATGAAGGTAATAATAAACTTATAAATCTAATTGAAAAAAAGAATATTATTTTCTATGGAATAAATAATAAAGCTGACTTTCAAGCAAAAAATATTATATTTGACGACTTAAATACTTCATTTGAAATATACAAAAAAGAAAAATATTTAGGAAAAATCAATCTTATTATCCCGGGAATTCACAATGTATATAATGCTCTTGCAATAAGTGCGGTTCTTGATACTTTAGGATTTAATTTCGAAGAATACGGAAAATATTTCTCTAACTTTAGCGGAATGGGAAGAAGATTTCAAATCATAGCCGACACAAAAGGAATTAAAATAATAGATGATTACGCTCATCATCCCACAGAAATTAAAACAACACTAAGTTCTGTTAAAAACATCAAAAAAAGAAAAATCGCAATTTTTCAACCACACAGATACACAAGATTAAAAGGACTTTGGAGTGAATTTCTTGAAAGCTTTTATGAAACAGATAAATTATTTGTAATTGATGTTTTTAAAGCAGGTGATGAACCGCTTAAGGATTTTAATTCGGAAATATTTGCAAAAGAAATTGCAAAAAAAGGCATTAACGCTGTATATGTAAAGGGCAATATTGAAGAAGCAGCAAAAACAATTACACCGGAACTTAAAAAAGATGACATTGTCTTAACGTTAGGTGCCGGAGATATAACAAAAATTGGCGGTATTATTAATGATTTGCTCACAAAATGATATAAAATTCTATAATGATTTTCAATTAACAAATTTCAACACATTGAAAATAAAATCAACGGCAAAATATTTTTATATGCCGGATAATGACGGCGAACTTATTACTCTGCTA
This sequence comes from Candidatus Gastranaerophilales bacterium, assembly GCA_944325655.1. GTDB lineage: Bacteria > Cyanobacteriota > Vampirovibrionia > Gastranaerophilales > Gastranaerophilaceae > RUG14156. The sequence continues at coordinate 20,811 of CALVAW010000013.1, read as the reverse complement.
AAAAAATATAAAAATTCAAACCCGATAATTATAGGAAACGGCTCAAATATACTTTTTTCTTCAAAAGGAGTAGAAGAGCCCGTAATATATACAGGCAGAATGAAATCAAGCGTGATAATAGGAAATACAATTGAAGCACAAACAGGGATAAAAGTGCAGACTTTATCTAAACTTGCACTTGACAAAAAACTAAGCGGTTTTGAATTTTTAATAGGCATACCGGCATCTTTGGGCGGAGCTTGTTATATGAATGCAGGCGCACATGGCAGCTCAATAAGCGATAATTTTTTAAGCGCAAAAATATATGACATCAAAAACAATAAAATAATAACTTTAAAAAAAGATGAAATGAATTTTTCATATAGACATTCTATTTTGAAAGAAAAATCTTACGCACTTTTAAGTGCTAAATTTGAACTCCAAAAAGCTTCAAAAGAAGATATAAAATCAAAAATGGACGAAAATATAATTTTCAGAAAAAACAGACAACCCAATCTCTCCATACCAAATGCCGGTTCCGTATTTAAAAATCCTGAAAATTGCAATCTGTCGGCAGGTGCATTAATTGACAAATGCAATCTTAGAGGTTTTCAAATCGGAGATGTACAAATATGGGAAAATCATTGCAATTTCGTAATAAATAAAGGAAATGCAACCTCAAATGATTATATTGATGTTATTTTTGAAATGTATTCAAGAGTAAAAGAAAAATTTAACATAGAACTTACTCCCGAAATAATTTATATAGGAAAAATGAGTAAAAGCGAGAAAGAAAAATGGAAAATTCTAAAAAAATAAACAAAAATTCAAAAATAGGCGTACTTTGCGGCGGTTTGTCCAATGAAAGAGAAGTTTCTCTCCGCTCCGGAAAAAATGTTTTTAAAGCATTGATAGAACTGGGTTATAAAAATGTAACCCTTATAGATGTGGATAGAAATATTGCCTCTACTCTCGAAGAAACAAAAATTGAATTTGCCTTCAATGTACTTCATGGAAGATATGGAGAAGACGGTTGTATACAAGGTGTTTTAGAATTTTTAAACATACCATACACCGGCTGCTCGGTTATGGCAAGCTCAATTTGCATGGATAAAATTATGACAAAAAAAGTTTTATCAACAAACAAAGAAATTCCACTAATAAAATCAGAAAACGCAACATCAAAAGAAGAAGCAATTAAAAAAATTAAAAACTTAAACTTTCCAATCATAATAAAACCGTCCCGCGAAGGATCCTCAATCGGAATGACAAAAGTAAACCAAGAAGGTGAAATTTTAAATCAAGCCCTTGATGAAGCTTTTAGATGTGATAAGGAAATATTAATTGAAGAATATCTCGAAGGAAAATCAGCAACGGTGGGTGTTTTGGAAAGAATAAAAGATGAAAAATATGAAATTTTTGCAACACCCATTCTGGGATTTAAAACAAAAACAGAATGGTATGATTATGAAGCTAAATATACAAAAGGATTAACCGAATTTATTCTTCCGGCTGATTTTGACAAAGAATTAACCGAAAAAATCAAAAAAATAGCCCTTGATGCTCACAAATTAGCAGGATGCAAAGGATTATCAAGAGTTGACTTTTTAGTACATAATAACATACCATATGTTTTAGAAATAAATACAAACCCCGGCATGACGGATACATCCGATCTTCCTGCACAAGCAAAAGCAATGGGAATAGATTATAATGAATTGGTCGACATTATTTTAAAAACAGCGGAGCTTAATTAACAAATGGGACTGCTCTATCAAAAAAGAAGACTTAAAGTAAATAAAATTAAAAGACAAATTGCTGCAAATCGAAACAATTTGCAAAAATTAAGAATGCTTCTGTCTTTTATTATGATTGTCGGAATTTCATATTTCGGTATAAAAGTTCTAAAACTCCCGCAATGGTACATTGATACAAATAAACTTGCAAAAGCAGACCCTTCGGTCATAAAAATTCAAGGAAATATAATTACACCGGATTATAAAATAATAAATATGGTAAGACAAACTCAACTTCCATATACCCAAATATTCAGATTAGACACTACCGAACTCGAAAACAACATACAACAGCTGCAACCTATTAAAAAAGTTTACGTAAGAAGATATTGGTTTCCGGCAAGACTCACTATAGCAATAGAAGAAAGAACTCCTGCATTTTTACTTGCTCCGAATTTAGATTCCGAACCTAATTCAGCACTTTCTTCGGACGGAGTTTTAATAGATCATGATTATTTGCCGTTTAATCCTAATATAAAAGCAAAAAAACTATTAACTTACGGGGTTAGAAACGGGCATGATGAAATTTGGGACAAAAAAAGAGTTGAAGAAATCTTAAAATTTACAAAAGCAATGGAAGCATACTCAGGACTTTCGGTTAAATATATAGACATTAGAAATCAAAAAGATGTTTATGTAATGCTTGATGACTATCTTATAAGATTTGGAGAAATTAACGATTCAGCTATATCAAGAGCAAAAAGAATAGCGTCAATCCTTCCTGCGGCAAAAAAGAATGCGGATAAATTAAAATATATAGATTTAAGATGGGAAGACTCTTGTTATCTGAGACTTGAAGGAGCAAAAGAACAAAAAAGCGAAACTAAACCTCAGGAAAATAAAGAAATCGAAGCAAAAAAAATTATTGAAACAGAAAATCCGACCAAAACAAACAATGATGAAAACAATCAAACATAACAGCTTTCAATGAAAGCTTTAAGGTTTTTATCTTCAATGTTATCAATTTTTTGTTTATCCACCAAATTCAACGCATTCAAATTTTTCAAAACCTGTACAATGAGAGCTACAAAGTTTAAAGGTAAACTGCTTTTATTTACAATATCAGCCAAGCTTTTTGCATAATCAAAAAGTTTATAGTCATTTATTACCCTCAATGCCGCTTCGAATTTAAAATCAAAATTATTTGTAATAAGCTCTTGCTCTATATTATCAAAATCAAAATTCAAAGAATTCAAATATTCTACAATAATTTTCAGCTCTTTTTTTGCATCATTGTCTAAATCAAAACTATATGTCTCATTTTTTAAATATTCATTAAAATTTAATTTAGCTATCGCCAAGAGATTAATTGCATAACTGCTCTTTATATTATACAAATATTCCATAAAATCAAATATCTGGTAGTAAATAATTGTATTTAAAGAAATATTTTCCGGATAATTTTCAATTAGTACACCAAAAATTCTTGCAATTAAATCTGAATTTAAAAATTTTTTCAAATCCGAAAACTCATTAAAATCAAGCAAATTTGAAATTATATCTACTAAAAAAGGGCTTGAAAAGCAATGTTCAAGACAAAATTTTATATTCTCTTCGCCACCGAAAGCTAAAACAAAAACATAATCCAAAACCTTTTCAAATTCATCATCGGAATTAGCAATCTTGTTTTTCATTTCATTCAAAACTTTAACATCTTCAAATTCCTTTAAGGTTTTTGCACAATTAACTCTCAAGGGCAAAAAATCTGAATTTGAATTTTTATATAACATCTCAAGTGCCAATGAGTCTTTTACAAAACTAAAATATTTAGCCGCATAAGTTTTTTCGTCATTATTCCCGTTTTCAAAAACATCTAAAATTTTATCCGTTAAATCTTCATCCGCATATTTCAACCAAGATTTTATAATTAAATCTTCAAAGTCAAAATTATATATTTTTGCAAATTTAAAAACGACATCCAAATCATTTTTGTTAACTAACTTAACAAAATCATTAATAATTCTTTCTTTTAAAAAAGAAAAAATAAAATCACTGTTTTCACACAAATACTTAAAATCCTCAAAATTAGCCGATTTTATAAGCTTTTGAATTGTGTTTCTGGAAATATTTTTATCTTTTGAAGTAATATTTTTTAACAAATTAGGTAACGGCATGATTAAATTATTACACATTGATAAAATCTTGTGTATAATTGATTTAGATTATTTTTTAAATTATGTTTTGAAAAGGTGTTAAATGAACGATTTAAAATACAAAAAAATTCTTCTTAAAATATCCGGAGAAGCACTTTTGGGCTCTCAACAATTCGGAATTGACCCTGACCCTGTACAAAAAATATGTACTGAAATAAAAAAAGCTTATGATTTAGGTGTTCAAATTGCGGTGGTTGTTGGCGGCGGAAATATTTTCAGAGGAATGAACAATTCAAAAAAACTCGGCATGGACCAAGCCTCCGGAGATTATGTCGGAATGCTCGCAACAGTGATGAATGCAATAGCTATTCAATCAGAATTAAGAAAAATAGGGGTAAGCTGCAGAGTACAATCAGCAATTAATATGGAGAAAATCGCAGAACCTTATATAAGATTTAAAGCTATAAGACACTTAGAAAAAGGCAGAGTAGTCATTTTTGCGGCAGGAACAGGAAATCCCTTCTTTACAACCGACACTGCGGCTGCTCTAAGAGCCGCTGAAATTGGAGCAGATGCCATGTTAATGGCAAAAAACGGAGTAGACGGAATTTATTCAGATGATCCGAAAGTAAACAAAAATGCTGTAAAATATGATAAGATAAGTTACGACGATATAATCGTAAAAGGGTTAAAAGTTATGGATTTAACTTCTTGCGCATTATGTAAACAAAACAAAATACCGATTTGCGTATTTGATTTTAATCTTGAAAACAGTATAGTTAAAATTTTAAATAATGAAAATACAGGAACAATAGTCACCGAATAATTATTAGGAGAAAATAAAATGTCAATTGAAGAAATTAAAAAACAAGCAAATGAAAAAATGGAAAAATGCACTGTTCAACTTTCAAAAGAACTTGCCTCCATTAGAACGGGAAGGGCAAATCCGCTTATTTTAGATAAAGTTGTGGTTGATTATTACGGAGCGCCAACCGGACTTCGTCAATTGGCACAAGTATCAGTTTCGGAAGGTACAACTCTTGTAATAACTCCTTTTGATAAATCAATAATTAAAGAAATAGAAAAAGCAATTGTTAAAGCTGAAATAGGAATAACACCAAACTCCGACGGCGTTGTCATTCGTTTGCAATTTCCGCCTCTAACTCAAGACAGAAGAAAAGAACTGGCAAAAGAAGTAAAAGCTGTAGGAGAAGAATCAAAAATTGCAGTAAGAAATGTTCGTCGTGATATGCAAGATGCAATAAAAAAACTTGAAAAAAGTGCTAACTTGCCGGAAGACACAATAAAAGACGGACTTGACCAAATACAAAAAATTACGGATAAATATATAAAACTTGTTGACGAAACCGTAAGTGCTAAAGAAAAAGAGGTCATGGAGATATAAATTGTTGGAAAACGATGCTGTAAAAAAGAATAAGCTAAAAAGAGTTGTAACGGGAGTAATAATTTCAATAATATCAATAGGGGCGATTATTTTGGGTTCGCTTCCTTTGTTTGTATCGTTATTAATTATAATAACTCTTTGTTCGAAAGAATTTGTTAAAATACTACGCTATAAAGGATTTCATCCGAGTTTATCAATTATTTTATTTTCGGCTTTCGTTTTTGCAACACTAACCTTTTTTCACAGATTTGACATGGTTCCTTCCATGTTAACATTAACCATTATGGCATCGTTTTTGGTTGTTCTTTTCAGGGGGCGTCAACCTTATATAGTAAATGTTGCAACAACAATCTTAGGAGCACTTTATTGCGGATGGCTTCCTTGCCATTTGCTTTTAATAAGACAAATAGGGATGAGCAGAATAAGTGCTTTTCAATTTTCATATTCCGAAGGGCTTTGCCTTTTAATGTTTGTATTTTTAGCGGTTGCTATGACAGATATAGGAGCATACTATTTCGGAGTACGCTTCGGAAAACATAAATTAGCAGAAGTCATAAGTCCTAAAAAAACTATAGAAGGTGCAATAGGCGGAGCATTGTGCGCAATTGCGATTTCTTGTTTCGGAATTTTATACACTCAATTAAGTTTATGCCAAGCAATTATAGGCGGAATAATAATAACAGCATCCGCTCAATTAGGCGATTTATCGGAGTCACTTATAAAAAGAGATGCCGGCGTTAAGGACTCAAGCGATATTCTTCCGGGGCATGGCGGCATGTTAGACAGATTTGACGGATATATTTTTGCAATTCCCGTCGCATACTACTTTTTTATGCATTTTGCCTTAGGAAAAAATATTTTTGTTGAATTTTTGGGCTATTTCAAAGGTGCTATAAATGTCTATTTCTGATTTTCTCACTGATGAAAGACTCAAAAAACTTGAAACCTTTCAACAACAATATGACCTGAATTTTTCAAATATCAACCTTTTAAATCAAGCATTTTGCCACACTTCTTTTACAAACGAAAATAACCTCGGGATTGAAAATTCATACGAAAGGCTTGAATTTTTAGGAGATGCAGTTTTAAAACTTGCCATTAGCAGTCTTTTTTATAAAGATTTTCAAAATTATCAAGAAGGAAATCTTACAAAATTAAGAGCAGAGATAGTTTCCGACAAAAATATATCAAACTACGCAAGAAAACTCAATTTTGAAAATTTAATATTACTCGGAAAAAATGAAAAAAAACTTGGCGGTGCAAAAAAAGAATCAATTTTAGCCTGTGCATTTGAAGCTCTTTTAGGCGCAATATACTTAGAATATAAAGAAGAAGGGTATAAAAAGGCTTCAAATTTTTTAATTAAAAATTTTAAAGATGAAATTTTATCAATTAATCAAAAAATAAATATTTTAAACCCCAAAGCCATTCTTCAAGAATATACTCAAGGAATTTCAAAAGAATTACCGGAATACAAACTAATAAAAGAGGAAGGCAAAGAACACGAAAAAACCTTCTATATAGAAGTAAGTTATAAAAATAAAATTATTGGCAGGGGATTTGCAAAAAATACAAAAGAAGCATCCCAAAATGCCGCAAAAGATGCACTTATAAATTTAGGAATATTAAAATGACTATAATTTCACCCTCTATTTTATCTGCTGATTTTTCTGATTTAAAAACAGACATAAAAAAAGTCGAACCCTTTGTACCTTGGTTACATATAGATGTAATGGACGGACATTTTGTTCCGAATATATCAATAGGAATACCTGTTATTAAATCTATAAGAAAAATAACCAATCTTTTTTTTGATACCCATCTAATGATAGAAAATCCGCAAAAATATATAGATTCATTTATAGATGCAGGAGCCGACTTAATTACTTTTCATTATGAAGCGGCAGGAGATAATACTCCAAAAATCATAGAACAAATCAAAAGAAGAGGCAAAAAAGCAGGTCTTTCAATTAAACCTAATACCCAAGCGGAAGAAATAGAAAACTATATTAATTTATGCGATTTAATACTCATAATGACAGTGGAACCGGGATTTGGCGGACAAAAATTCATGGAAGATTGTGCAGATAAAATCTCCAAAATCAAAAAATTATCCGATAAAAAAGATTTAATAATACAAGTAGACGGCGGAATTAATGATATAACCGGAAAATTATGTAAAAATCTGGGTGCTAATTCGCTTGTAGCAGGCAATTATATCTATAAATCCGAAAATATACAACAAGCTATAGAAACCTTAAAAAAATAAAACCACCGTGAACTTATACCCAAATCCGAGGTATAAGTTCTTTTTAAGGTGGTTTATATATAAATTTAAGAAACTAATGATATCAAAAGATTAAGGCATTAATCTACTTTTAATTTTTTAATGTCGTCTTTTTTATCTTCATGTATTTTTGGTAATTGAATATGCAGAACACCGTTTTTATATTCACATTTAGCATTTTCCGTATTAATTTGATGCTCAAAAGGAATGACGCGACTGAATTTTCCGTACCTGAACTCGGAAGTTTTAAGGTTTTCTTCTTCTTTACATTCTTCAAATTTTGTTTCCGCAGAGATTGCAACAGAATTTTCGGTTAATTCCACATCAATATCTTCCTTATTTACATCCGGAAGCTCAACTTTTATTTTATATTCGTTTTTCTTTTCTTTCACCTCAATAGCGGGTCGAAAAGCTTTATAAACAGATAGCATACTTTTTTCAGCATAAGGAAGCTCGCCGAATGTATCTTTTAAAAACCTGTTTAAATCTTCATGAATATTTTCAAAAAAATACGAAGGTTCTCTTTTTATCACACTAAATCTCATTTTTTTTCTCCTTTGAATAATAACTCGATATTTTATTTTGCATTATTTTACAAAAAAGAACATTATCCAAAAGTTTATATATGAGCAATAATCACCCTATCAATATTTGCTAAATCTTTTATAATCTTTATTTTCTTAAAACCGTTTTTAACAAATAATTCCTTAACTAATCCGCTTTGATTAACACCTATTTCAAAAGCCAGAAAACCGCCTTTTTTTAAAAACTTTGACGCATCTTTTATTATCTTTTCATAAAATTCAACACCGTTATTATCAGTTGCAAATAATGCGATTTCAGGCTCAAAAGAAACCTCTCTTTGCAAAATATTTTTTTCTTTTAAAGGAATATATGGGGGATTGGACACAATTAAATCAAATTTTTCACAATCTCTTATTTTTGAATAAACATCAGATTTTCTAAAAACAATTTTTCGAATTAAATCCAATTTATCAGCGTTTTCCAGTGCGGTTTTTATAGCTTGCAAACTTATGTCAACGGCTAAAATTTCTATATTTTTATTTTGCAATTTTTTAGCCAACGCACAGCTTATACAACCTGAACCGACTCCTATATCAAGAATATCTATTTTTTCATTTTTATCTTTAAGTAACTTATAACTTTCTTCAACCAAAATTTCCGTTTCATCTCTTGGAATTAAAACATCAGAATTTACTATATATTTTTCACCCATAAAATATGAAAAACCCAATATATGTTGAATTGGCATGCCCGTTGAAGCTCTTTTTTTAGCAATTTCAATAATCTTTTCAACGTTATTTATCTCAGCTCCCGCAATAATTTTATCCAAAGTAAGATTGGAAACGGACTCAACTATTAATCTTGCCTCTTGTTTATATTCTTCTATTCCTGCACTTAAAAGTATTTTTTCAATTTTTTTTATTACTTCATTCATTTTGTTTCAATATATCCATTATTAAATTACGTAACTCAAGTCTATTCATATCTTTTATATCTTTTTTTTCAATACCATGAGCTTTAGTCAGTTTTTCATAATACATAATTTGCTTTTTTGTAGGCTTTAATTTAGACATTTTATATTCAGCAGCCTTTTTTCTCTGCAACTTTTCATATTCTTTTTGTTTTTCCCTATATGGTTTTAATAATTCCGTTTGCTCTTTTTCAAAAGCGCAGTATTTAAAAAATTTTTTCAAGTCATTAAAAAAAATTTCATCCTCAAAATAATCTTTAATAAATTCAAAATGGGGATTTTCAATATCTATATAATATTTTTCATCTTCTAAAAATTTATATGCTAAATCCTGTTCGGATAAATTAAAAAATTTTTTATAATAAGATTTCAAAGTCCCCAATAACTGAGACTTTTGACGCGGAGTCAAATACAAAAACACACTGCCTTTTATATTTTGCATTATCTTAACAAATCTTTCGGATTAATATCCTTTTTGGTTTTTTGAAAAGCGAGCAATTTTGCTGCAATAGGATTTTGAGCATATCCTGACTTAAGCAGCTTTTCATAATTTTTTTCTGCTTTTTTCTCTATATTTTTCTCTTTTAAAAAAGTTACCTTGTTCTTTTTCATAATTCACATTATATCATTATCTCTCTTAATTATATAAAGTATTTTTTAAATTTAAAATTGCTTTTATTGTAAATGTTTTATTTTAAAAAAATTTACAATCACCCTAATATAATAATTATTCATGCTATAATCCGTTTAGAAAGATGGATATATGTTTGATTTAAAAAGAAAAATAACTGATTTTTTCAATAAAAGCAACATAATTAACAAAATAAATTCAAAAAAATTTATTTTTTATTTTCTTTTTGGTCTAAAAAGCCGTTTTAAACAATTTAAAATCAATATTAATACCAACTGTCTGGTATTTTCACAATACCCCGGTGCAGAAACAAAAGGACTGGGGGGATTAATAGCTCAATACCCGAAAAATTTTGAAATATTATGTCTTACAAACGGTTCAAATATAATATCCGATATGGATCCTGTTGAATCTGCAAGCATAAAACGTCAACAATTTTATGATGTTATGAAAACCATAAGAATAAAAGGATATAAAATTTTTGATATAGATTCAAAAACTTTAAAAAATCATTATTCAACATTTAAAAAAATTGATATTTCAGAAATAGATTACATTTTTGTTCCTAACATATATGACAATAACATTGACACAATTTCTCTTTTAAAACATTTTAAACAAATTTTAAAAGATAAAGAATTTAAACCTGAACTTAAAATTTTAATGTATGAGTCTGATTTTCCGCTTTGCACACTTGATGAATATGTCGATATCAGTTCAATAATTGAAACCAAGAAAAAAATGCTAAGGACATATTACCCTGAAGATAAATATCCCGAATTAATCAACAAAATCATAGGTATTAATTCATTTCGCTCCATTCAGCACAATTGCGAATATTGTGAAGCATTTATGGTATTTACACCCGATGAATTTATTAAAATTCCATTGATATAGCAATTGCCGAAACTACTGTTTTAAACCCCAAAAATTGTTGTATAATAAAATAAATTACATAAAGGGTTTATCAATGAAGAGAAAAATCGTAATTATCTTTGCGGCATTTTTATTTTTTAGCGTTTCTGCTGCTGAAGTTTCGCAAGAAGACATCCAAAGATATTCAGCATATTACTCAAACGGTATGGAATATCTAAAAAATCAACAATACAGTTCTGCTATCATCGAATTTCGCAAAGTGTTAAGATTTTCTCCTTATGATGAAACAATTCAAGAAAAACTTGCAAATGCTTATCTTGCAAGAGCAGAACAATATAAAACAGAAACCAAAGAATATAAAAAAGCTTTAAATGACTATAAAAGCGCAGTATTTTACGCAAAATACTGGAAACAAACAGCTCCGAAACAATCAATGCTTTCACTTTCTAACGGCGCAATAAATGAAATAAATAATCTCGAAAAAAAACTGTCAATCGCACAAAATCAATCTTCACGTTTGCAAAATGCTAAAATCTTAAAAGCTCAAGGTGAGCTTGCCGCCGCAGGGTATGATTTTCAATTGCTTAAAAACGGTCAATACAAAGAAACCGCATACGAAAATCTGGGAAACATTTATAAAAACCTAAATAATTTATCAAATGCAATGGATTATTTTAAAGATGCAATAAGTTTTAATCCGGACAATCCAAAATTGCATTTTTTGTACGGTGTAATGCTGGATGAAGCTAAAAACTATGAAGCAAGTATGGAACAATATAATCTTGCATTAAAATACGGGGATAAAAGTCCCGAATTACTTGAAATTCTTGAAAATAAATGGACCCAAAACATTGTAAACAATCCGAATGATGCACAAGGATATATTAATCTGGGAGCTATCTATCAAAAACAAGGAAATTTAGAAGGAGCAAAAGCTCAATACCTAAAAGCTGCAAGCCTCGACAGCTCTGATGACACCAGTTTGTATAACTTAGCATCTTTATACACTCAACAAAAAGATTTTCAAAGTGCAATAAATGTATACGATAAATTATTATTAAAAAAACCAAACAATACAGAGGTTCTTTTATATAAAGCGGATGCTCTAAAACAAATGCAAAGATATGATGAAGCTCTAAAACAATATGATAAAATTTTAGCTGTCGAACCAAACAATAAAAACGCCAGAAACGCAGCAGATGATATAATTTTAAATCATTTCTCCGGTCAAAAATTACAATCTTACCTGCTTGCAAAAGCAACGGCAAATCCGTCAAATTATGAAGCTCAATTCAATTACGCTCTTGAACTTCACAAAAATAAAAATTATCAAAAAGCAATTGAATACTATACAAAAGCTCAAAATATCAATCCTTCAAAAGAAGAAACATACCTAAATCTTGCACAAATTTATATGGAACAAAAAAATTATTCCGCTGCAAATCAAATTTGTGAAAAAGGTCTTATGGTTATACCAAACAGCACAGAATTAAAAAATTATTTAAATGATTCTAAAGCATTAAGCGCAAATAATCAATATGAAAATGCAACTAAATTATTTAATGAAAAGAAATATACTCAAGCTATAAATGAATATTTGAAAATTCAAAACAAAACAAAAGAAGTCAACCTCGCAATAGCAAGCTGTTATTGGCAACTAAACGATTACAAAAACGCAAATAAATATTATCTTGAAGTATTATCCAAAGAACCGAATGATATTGATACTCTTATAAACAGCGCTTGGGCATATTACTCGTTAAATGATACCCAAAATGCAAAAATAACCGCAAATAAAATTTTGGCATTGAATAATTCTAATCAAGAAGCAAAAAATATTCTAAAAAATATAGATGAATTAGAAACATCATCTCTTTTGGAAAATGCAATAAATTTATATGAAAAAGGTTCCTATAACGATTCTTTGGCTAACTTAAACAAACTCTTAACCAAAAATCCTAATGATGAATACGGAATATATTATAAAGGTTTGTGCTTTGATGAATTAAAAAAACCACAAGAAGCAATAAAGCAATATAAACTTTTAATTTCCAAAAATCCGAATTTTTCTTCTGCATATTATTCTCTTGCCGTTGATTTAGACAACGAAGAAAACTATAAAGAAGCTATTTTAAACTATGAAAAATTTATCTCTTTAAAACAAAATCAAAATGATGAGATGACAAATTTTGCAACGTCCAGAATTAAAGAATTAAAAGATTACTTAAATGCTCTCAAAAAATAAAGAAATAAATATAAACGAAATTAAAGTAATACAAGCACCTCTTGCAGGGATATCCGATGTTGTTTTTAGAGGAATGATAAGAAAATATGGCTCAAAATGCCTCATGACAACTGAAATGATTTCATCAGAAATGCTTTGCAATAATCCAAATCCAAAAATCATCCAATTTGAAGAATTTGAATATCCTTTAGCTTTTCAACTTGTAGGACATAAAATTGATAAGATGACAGCAGCTGCAAAAATTGTGGCTCCGTTTGCAAGCATGATAGATATTAATTGCGGTTGTCCGGTTAAAAAAGTTGTCGTGTCCGGAGACGGTGCAGCTATGATGAAAACACCGCAACTGGCAGCAGATATTTTAAAATCCATAAAAGATACCACTAATTTGCCTGTAAGTGCAAAATTCAGGCTTGGCTGGTCAAATAATGAAGAAAATTATATTGAATTTGCAAAAATTTTAGAACAAGCAGGCGCAGATTTTGTAACCTTACACGCAAGAACAAGAAGCGCAATGTATGAAGGCAGCGCAGATTGGAAAAAAATAGGATTATTAAAAAAAGAACTTAAGATTCCTGTCTTTGCAAATGGAGATATAAAAACTTTGGAAGATGCAAAAAATTGTCTTAAAATAACAAAATGCGACGGAATTTCAATTGGCAGAGGCATTATGGGAGATTTTTCTCTTCCTTATAGAATCGAAAAATATCTCAAGGAAAAAATTGAAATAAAAGAACCTAATCTTGAAGAAAAAATTGAAATGTTAAAAGAACATTTATCCCTTGAAATTAAAAATATGGGTGAAACTAACGGCATTAAGTTCATGAGAAAATTTTATAACTATTATATATCTTCAATCAAAAACGCCTCAAAATACAGATGCTGTTTGGTAAGACTTGAAAAAGAAAAAGAAATTTTAAAGGTTTTAGATGAGATACTTTGTATACATAATTCAAACCATTGATAACACGCTATACTGCGGAATAGCAAAAAATGTTGCTAAAAGATTTAATGAACATATTAATGGTAAAGGCGCAAAATACACCAAAATTCATAAACCCGAAAAAATTGTATTTATTAAAGACTTTGAAGATAAATCATCAGCTCTTAAAGAAGAATATAGAATTAAAAATCTTACCAAAAAAGAAAAGTTAGCCTTAATAAAAGAAAATGTCGAACAAACAAAAAAATTTTTATAAGTCTTGACATACATACTTTTACATGGTAAAATAGAAAAAATTTGTGAAATCGGTTAGGGAACAAACAAATTTTACATAGTATTGGTTTGATTTTTCAAGCAAATCAAGAATGAGTAAAAATAGCTAGTGTCGTTACTAAAAAAATAGGAATGACATGATTATCTTGTGAAGAAAGTGTGAAGATTATGGTTCAATCAATTCAAGCTGCACAACAAAGAAACAATTACAGAAAACTGGCTTTATCTGCCGGTGCCGGTGCCATTGCAGGCGCAGGGCTGCGTTATTTAATTCCGACAAAAAAAGAATTTAATGGAATGATTAACAAGCCTGCTTTTGATGCTTACATTTCAAATACAGCAATCAAAGCTCGTGGCGCAGAACGCTCTATAATTAAATTCGGAGGAATTGGTGCTCTTATTGCAGCAGGAATTGTTCTGCTTTCAAAAATATTTTCTAAACACAACACCTTTGAAAAAACTAATTTACAATACTCTAAATATGGTGCATTAGTAGATGCCCCTGATTACGCTGTCGAAGTTATGTGGTATGGTGAATAATATATATCTTAAAATATAAAAAGACCTTAAGCAAAAACTTAAGGTCTTTTTTATTTAAATAAATTTAACTGATTAATTTTTGCATTTTTGCTTTATCGGTATATTCTTGATCAAGTTTACCGGCATCATATAATATTTTATTTCTGTTAATATTAGATATAATTCCTGTTAATGCAACTCCGGCTGCGAGAACAGCTTTAGCCGGTTTAGGAAGAGCTATAATCCATTTTGCCGCTTTTTCAAGATAAGGTTTTGCTGTTTCATAATTATCTTTAAACCCATTAATACATTTTTTTGCAAAATTAGTATTTTTAAACTTTGTAGCTAAATTTCCAATAAACTTTTGAGCCGTTTTAGATTTTGAAACAATAGCAGCACCGCCAACAGAAGCACTAATTCCTGCCGCTGATACAAAAGCATCTTTCATTAATCCTTTTCTAAAATTAACTCCTTGTTTAACCGAATATTCAAGTCTGTCACCTACAGAACCCTTTTCTTCCATTTTATTTTGAATTTTTTCACCTAATGTTCCATACTTTATGCTTAACATTTTTTTCTCCTTTTTAAAATCTTCTTTTTTTCCAATCGATTGTTATGTATTTATAAAAAAATTTTTTATAAAAATATTGATACAAATTTAGAAATTTAATCTCTAAATTTATGATTTATTAGATATTTCAATACATTTTAACTTCACATTTCTTAATATATAAGAAATTAAACATCATATAATATACAATTTACCGATTTAATATCATTAAAAAAGTTGCAGTATAGTTTTATACTTAAACACAATATGACAATGAACATTAAAAAATTACTCGGTAAAAAAATTAAGCATTATAGAATATTAAGGGGTTTTTCACAAGAAAAATTGTCCGAGCTTTTAAACATATCTCAAAGAACCCTGTCAGGTATTGAATGTGGAAATAATTTTCTTACTTCACAAACTCTGGATAAAATTTTTGATATTTTAAAGATAACGCCGGATGAATTATTTCATGTTGAATATTTAAAATCAAATAAAGAATTAACTGTTGAATTAACAAACATAATAAAATCTCTTGAAAAAGACGAAGAGAAATTAAGAACAATATATAGAGTAATTAAAGCAATTTTAAATGACTAAAATAAGGACTTAAGCCAATTAACAGCTAAGTCCTTATTTTAACGTTTCTAAAAGGTCATTCGTAATTTTCAACAGCGCACAAG
Organism: Candidatus Gastranaerophilales bacterium; assembly: GCA_944325655.1. Classification (GTDB taxonomy): domain Bacteria; phylum Cyanobacteriota; class Vampirovibrionia; order Gastranaerophilales; family Gastranaerophilaceae; genus RUG14156. The sequence goes on along the minus strand of CALVAW010000013.1, from coordinate 5,039 downwards.
CGCTGTAAGAAAATTACATCATTCCCATTGCTCCTGAGAAAATCAAAGATTTTCACGTCGCCTTAGTCCTGTTTCGGGCTGTTCGCTGAAGCTCAACGCTTCACCGCCACGCCCTTACATCCTGTCGGGTCATTCGTAATTTTCAACAGCGCACAAGCGCTGTAAGAAAATTACATCATTCCCATGCCGCCCATGCCTGGCATTCCACCACCCATAGGCATTTCCGGAGCTTTTTCTTCAGGTATTTCAACAACTGCAGCTTCTGTTGTCAATAGCATTGAAGCAACACTTGCGGCATTTTCCAATGCACTTCTTGTAACTTTCGCAGGGTCAACAATACCGGCTTCAAACATATCTACATATTTATTTGTCATTGCATCATAGCCATAAGCACCTTCGTGTTTTCTAACAGCGTCAACAACTACTTCACCTTTTGCGCCTGCATTATTTGCAATCGCAACAAGAGGAATATCCAAAGCAGCAGTTAAAATTTTGAAACCTGTCTTTTCATCATCATTTTCAAATGTACGAGTTTCTAATTCTTTTTGAAGAACTTGTTGAACTCTCAACAAAGCAACTCCGCCGCCGGGCACAATACCTTCTTCTTGAGCTGCACGAGTAGCATTTAGAGCATCTTCAATTCTTAATTTTGATTCCTTTAATTCAACTTCGCTGGCTGCACCAACTTCAATAACGGCAACACCGCCCGAAAGTTTTGCAATTCTTTCTTGAAGTTTTTCTTTATCATATTCAGAATCAGATGCTTCCAATTGCTTTTTAATCAAATTAACACGTTCCGCTACAGCAGCTTTTGTAGAATCATCAACAACAATTGTTGTTTCATCTTTTGTAACGGTAACTCTCTTTGCTTTACCCAACATTTGAACGGTAATATTTTCAAGCTTAATTCCAAGTTCTTCAGTGAACATTTGACCGCCTGTTAATACTGCTATATCTTCAAGCATGGCTTTTCTTCTGTCACCAAATCCGGGAGCTTTAACAGCAACTGCTCTTAAAACTTTTCTCATGGTATTTACAACCAAAGTTGCCAAAGCCTCTCCTTCAACATCTTCAGCAATTAAAAGCAAAGAACGTCCGTCACGAGCAACTTGTTCCAATATAGGTACAAGGTCAGCTATCAGATTAATTTTTTTGTTAACACAAAGAACATAAGCGTCTTCCAAAACTGCTTCCATACGTTCAGCATCGGTAATAAAATAAGGAGAAATATAACCTTTATCAAATTGCATACCTTCAACAATTTTCTTATCCGTACCAAAAGTTTTCGATTCTTCAACAGTAATAACGCCGTCTGTTCCGACAACTTCCATACAGTCTGCAATCAAATCACCGATAAATTTATCATTTCCTGCCGAAATAGCAGCTACTTGAGCTCTCATTTCTTTAGAATCAACTGATTTGGACATTTTTTTAATTTCTTGATGAGCAACCTTAACAGCACTTGCTACACCTCTTTTGATGCCCATGGGATTTGCACCTGCCGTTAAGTTTTTAATACCTTCTTTAAATATAGCTTGCGCCAAAACACTTGCTGTTGTAGTTCCATCACCTGCAACATCATTAGTTTTCGATGAAACTTCTTTTAATAATTGAGCACCTGCATTTTCCAAACCATCTTTTAATTCGATTTCTTTTGCGATAGTAACACCATCGTTAACAATTTGAGGCGCACCAAATTTCTTTTCAATAATAACATTACGACCTTTTGGTCCGAGTGTAACTTTTACAGCATCCGCAACAACATTAACTCCTTTTAATAATGCTTCACGTGCTGTTGTATCAAAAACAACTTTTTTTGCCATAATTATTTTCCTTCTTTCTAACTAATTACAATACTTTCTATGCTAAAATTGCTAATGCGTCTTTTACGCTAATTATTTTATATTCAACATCGTCAATCTTAACGTCAGTTCCTGAATATTTAGCAAAAAGAACAATATCACCGACTTTAACTTCCATTGGTTCTTTTTCGCCGTTATCCAATGTTTTTCCTGAACCTACCGCAACTACTTCGCCTTTTTGCGGTTTTTCTTTTGCGCTGTCCGGAATAAAAATTCCGCCGGATGTTTGTTGAACATCATCAATTACTTTAATAACAATTCTGTCTGCTAAAGGTTTAATCATAATATCCTCCATTTTCTGATTTTATACAAGTTCACTTTTCTATAATAACGGCAAAATTTAAAATAATTAATTATGTTAATAAAAAATTAATTTTTTATAATCAACCTGTTTTAAAAAGTCTAAGATTGCTTTTAAACAGCATTTATTATAAAATTTTCGTATAGTTATGTAAAGAAGAAAGAAGAAAAAAATGACGAACAAACCTGAAAGTAAAAAAATGGTTATTACGGTTGGTGGGAAAACCGTAGAAGTAGAAACAGGAAAGTATGCAAAGCAAGCTACTTCTTCTGTTACGGTTAGATGTGGCGATACAATGCTTTTTGTTCACGCAACTGTCAGCAAAGAACCTCGTGTCGGAATAGATTTCTTTCCATTGTTGATAGACTATGAAGAAAGAATGTCCGCTATAGGAAAAATTCCTGGCGGTTATACAAGAACAGAAGGAAGAAGTTCCGAAAAAGCTATATTAATCTCAAGACTTATAGACAGGCCGATAAGACCCTTATGGCCTAAAGGATACAGAAATGACGTGCAAATAGTATCACAACTTTTTGCTTATGATCAACAGGAACAACCCGATATATTATCAATAATAGGTGCTTCTACCGCATTGATGTTATCAGGAGCGCCTTTTGAAGGACCTGTAGGGGCAGTAAGAGTCGGAAGAATCGATGGACAAATGATTGCAAACCCTACTCACAGTCAAGACGAAAAATCTGATATGAACATTGTTATTGCAGGAACAATGGACTCAGTTATTATGGTTGAAGCGGGATGTAACTTTGTTACAGAAGATGATATTATGGCGGCAGTTGAATTTGCGCAAGTCGAAATAAAAAAACAATGTGAAGCGCAGATTGCTTTTGCAAAAGAATGCGGCGTAGAAAAACAAGAATTTGTTAATCCCTATGATACTTCAGAATTAGCACAAATTATAAAAGACACTGCTTATGATGCCGTTGTCGATGCTTATCACACAACAGACAGAGATCAAAGAAGTGAAAAACTTGATAAAATCAAAGAAGTTGTCAAAGAAAAAATTGAAGCATTAGGAGAAGAACATCCTATTGCAAAAATGATTGAAGAAACAGGCATTGATTTTGTTGCGGAAGAATTTAAAGCTCTTGAAAAGAAAATTATGAGAGCAATGATTAAAAACGAAGGTATAAGAGCAGACGGAAGAACAACAACCGAAGTTCGTCCTATTTGGTGTGAAGTCGGCGTTTTACCGATGGTTCATGGTTCTGCAGTATTCACCAGAGGGCAAACACAAATTTTATCCGTTACAACACTTGCAGGACCCGGAATGGCACAAGAATTAGACGGCGTTGATCCGGTCAGGACAAAAGACTATATGCATAAATATATCTTCCCCGGTTTCTCCGTTGGGGAAGTTAAACCCCTAAGAGGACCCGGACGTCGTGAAATAGGCCATGGAAATTTAGCTGAAAGAGCAAATGTTCCGGCACTTCCGTCTAAAGAAGAATTTCCTTATGCAATACGTGTAACATCAGACGTTCTGGAATCAAACGGTTCAACATCAATGGGTTCGACATGTGCAAGCTCGATGGCTCTTATGGATGCAGGTGTTCCCGTAAAATGTATGATAGGCGGCGTTGCAATGGGACTAATCCACGAAGAAGACACCGATATCGTATTAACGGATATTCAAGGTATAGAAGACTTCCTTGGAGATATGGACTTCAAAGTTACCGGTAATGAAGAAGGAATCACAGCTCTGCAAATGGATATGAAAATAAAAGGAATTTCTAATCCGACATTAAGAAGAGCATTGGCACAGGCCAAAGAAGGTCGACTTCATATTATGAATTGCATGAAAGAAGTCATAAGCGCTCCAAGACCTGATATTTCACCAAATGCTCCAAGATTAATGTCTATGACAATAGACCAAGAAGACATAGGAACGGTAATCGGACCCGGCGGTAAGATGATTAGAAGCATAATTGACGCTACAGGTGCTGAAATTGATATCCAAGATGACGGAAAGGTTACCATTACTTCTAACGACAAAGAAGGTGCTGAACTTGCAGCTAAAATGATTAGAGATTTAACTTTTAAACCTGAGGTCGGCATGGTTTGCAAAGGTAAAGTCGTCAGAATAATTCCGATAGGAGCTTTCGTTGAATTGGCACCCGGAAAAGACGGAATGGTACACATTTCACAAGTTTGCCAAGAAAGAATTGAAACAATTGAACCTCACCTTACAATAGGTCAGGAAGTAATTGTAAAAGTTCAAAAAATTGACGATAAAGGTAGAGTTAACCTCACCATAAAAGGGGTCACAGACGAAGAAAAAGCTCAAATATAAATAATAAAAGCCGATAGAAAATTCTATCGGCTTTTACTTTTCAATTAAAAAAAATTTATCACTTAATTCTTTTTCCAATTTTATAATCAAATCCGATAATTTTATATTTAATGCTTCGCAAACAGACAATAAAGAAATTAATTTAGGTTCATTTACCCCATTTTCAAGCCTGCTTAACATTGATTTTGGTATATCAAATTCATCCGCTAAAAGTCTTTGAGATTTATTTTGTTTTAAGCGCTCTTCTTTAATAATTTTTGCAAGAATTTTAATAACTTTTGCAGCTTTTTTAGAATTTACATGTTGCATATATAGAATTGTATGATTTAATTATGTTATGGTTATCTATATATAGAACCAAATAATAGTCTTACAGGAGTAGTGTTTTGAATATTTTTAAAAAAGCTTTTACCTTAGCTGAAATTATGATTGTTTTAACAATAATCGGAATTTTAACTGCAATTCTATTACCAATTGCAATTAATTCAGCACCTGATGAAAATGTTATGAAATTTAAAAAAGGTAATAATACGTTAGGGACTGTTATAAGAGAACTTGTTAATTC